>CAZXWU010000057.1:0-9354 GCA_964644495.1 uncultured Tissierella sp. | reverse complement strand
GGGATCTAATATCCCTGAAAAGGTGAATATGAAGTTTGTAATATATGATATTGAAACGACTTCATATGATGATGGAAATGTAGATGCTCTAAGAATAACTACAACAGTAGAAGGTAGAGAATTAATAGATTCTGAAATAAAGGTCTCAGAAAGCTTTAACAGAAGTCATGATTTGGAAGTCTATGAAGAGGCAATTAATAATGGGTATATTGAGATTGAATGGGAAGAAGAAGGGCAAGAAATAATAGAAAGAATTAGTATCAAAATTGTCGAATAAGTAGCAGAAGATCCAGAACTTATTAAAGGGATTATTTCGCTGTTAACAGAAGTAATATTTAATTATTTATAAGAAAGAAATATAATTTACTAATGTACATCAGTAGAAAATTGCGCTGTAGACGATTGTCATCCTGGGGAGCTGTCGACCAAGCAACTGTGGCTTTTGCTAAGATTTATTAAAGAAAGGCCAGTGGAGCATGGAAGAATAGAAATATCTAAAGAAGATTTTCAAGAAATAGTATTTGAAGATATATCTTTTGGATAATTATGAGTATATTTTGAATGACTTAAATATGAATTTAGGTTAAAACAAATCCATAGTGATATTATGTTGTTCTCACTATGGATTTAATTCTATAAATTTCCCCTATGTACTTAAGAATTATCTTATTAAACCACATAGAAGTCGTTTACTAGCTAAAAAATTTAAAGTCAATTATTACCTTTCCATCATTAACAGAAAAGAATCTATTACTCTTAGAAACCAGAACATTATCATTGACTAAATTTCCCCATTTAAATACTGAAAGCATTATTCCAATGAGAAACATATTAATAATTATGCCTGTTCCTCCATAGGAAATAAGAGGCAGAGTTAGTGGAGCTATTAGTTGAAAGCCAAGATTATAGGCTATATAAATAATAATTTCTGCTGATATAGTTAGCACTACCGAAAGTGAAACTAAACTTCCTAAGACACTATTTTGCTTTAGACATAGTTTAAAAGACTTGATCATTAAGAAAGCTAGTACAGATACTATAATTATTAATGATATCCAGCCAAATCTATGGATTAGATATGTTAATAGTGAATCTGTATATATATCAGGCACCATGTATCCTGAACTTGTAGCTAATCCTTCACCAATAAATTTAGAATTGCTAATTATCTCCTTTGTCATAATAGACATCCAGCCTGATCCCCTCGGATCTAAATTTGGGTTAAGTGCATTCATCAACCTAATACGTATATAAGGGTTATTAATATATATATACGAGATTGTAACAATTACAGGAATATAAATAAGTAAAACTCCCTTTAATTTACTTATATTGAACCATCCCATTAGTATTGATATTGTTAATAATATTAATGATAACAAAGAATAAAAAACATATGTTGAATATAAAGCAAATGGAGAAAAAGTTATATATGATGTCCCCATAAATAGTCCACAAACTACTATCCCAAGGTATCCTGTATGCCTCATTGAGTAGATTATCCCTGTGAATATAGTAGGATATAAAAGTAAGAAAAATTTTGGATAAAAGGATCTACCTTGATAAGGTGGTGAGATTATCCCGATTGCTAAAACAATGGCTAAAAATCCAAAGAATAGTTTTATTGGGTGTTTGGCAATTACTGTATAGTCTGTAAGATAAGCTACGATCATAGCGGCTATACCAATAATAGAATAAACAATACTCTTTCCTATAGTAGGTGAAGTATCCTTTGTAACAAAAAATTGGATTACTAATCCTAAGAGAAGAGCTATGAATGTAAGACCTATAATACCCCATTCAATTTTAGGCTTATGTATTTTGTCCAGATTAGTACCAACACCTACAGGGTCTCCCATTTCAGTAATCGCATTTTCTATTGCTTTATCTCCATTTAATCCTTGTGAAATAAAAGCGTTTTTTTGGTCAATAATATGATTTTCAAGCTCGTTTGAAATATAAACATGTGATTTCTTCCATTTAATCTGATTGCATACTGAGTTTATATATTCTTGAATTTTAATTTTAGATAGTGTCAAATTTTACACCTCCATCTAGTACTTTATCAATCTTTGTTACATAAGTCTGCCATTCTTTTTTCTTTTCTTTCAATAATTTTTCACCATCCTTAGTTATACTATAGAATTTTCTAACCTTGGAGTTATCGGCTTTTTTTTCATAAGACTTTAACATTCCATCTTTCTCTAGGGAATGAAGTAGAGGATAAAGTGTACCAGCTTTTAAAGAAAATGTGTTATCAGATTTTTGGGCTAGTTCATCAATCATCTCGTATCCATACATATCCTTTTCATCAAGCAACTTTAATAAAAGCATAGTAGTAGAACCACTTAATAAATATTTACTTTCCTTCATTTTATGCTCCTTTCTAATATATAGATTATCTATACATATATATTATATAGATAATCTATATATGTCAATGCTAAATTTATCATGCATAGTTATTATTTTAGATTATATGTCTAATCATATATTATTTGTTGTATTAGTTTTAAGAAAAGTAATTTTTATTTGAACTTTTTCTTGTGGATGATACTCTTATATATAGAAGAATGTAGAGGAGGTGGGTAAGTGGAAACAATAGAACTTATGAAAAAAGCAAAAAGAGGTAATAAAGAAGCTTTATTAAGCCTTATAATGATACAGCAGCTGGAATATTATAAACTAGCTTATGTATTTATGAAAAATGAAGATGATGCATTAGATGCACTACAGGATATGATAGTAATAATTTATGACAATATAACAAAGTTAAGAAAGGATGAATCCTTTTACTCTTGGAGCAAAACAATACTGGTAAATACGTGTAAAGCTAAACTAAAGAAAAATAATAAACAAACATCACTAGAGGAAATTAAAAAACATACAATTATTGAAGACTTTGATAATCCTGAAGATAAAATAATTATGGAAAGATATATATCAAAATTAAGCATTAAGCATCAGGAAGTTATAAAGCTTAGATATTACTTAGACTACGATTATGAAAGTATAAGTCAAATTCTCAAAATTCCACTTGGTACCGTAAAATCAAGGCTAAATGCTGGTATTACAAAATTAAAAGAAGCCCTTGGAGGTGAATATTATGGATAAGCTAGGACAGTTGTTAAGCGAGGAAAAAGAAAGGCTTGATAATATGCAGATACCAGACAATATAGAAGAGAAACTAAAAGTTGCATTAGATAATAGATCTATCAAAAAGAAAAAGAGACCATATTTAAGAACTGCAGCAATTTTAGCGATGGTATTTCTACTTAGTTATAATATGAATACTTTAGCGTTTTATGCAAAGAAAGTAATCGGTTATGATAATATAATGAGTGGTACATTACAGGATTTAAATAATGCTGGTAGAGGCCAGGTTATTAACAAGACTCATACATTTATGGATGGAGTATCGGTTACATTAGATGGTGTAATGTTAGATGCTAATAATTTAGTGTTATTTTATACAATAGAGGACCCCTATAAAAATGTTGAGGATGCTAGTTCGAGAATGAACATTGGAGTATCAGGATTTTTAGATAAATCTATGGGTTTTGGAGGTGCTGGTGAAACAGATAGTGAAGGTGTACATCAAAAGTGGGTAGTTACAACTAGCAGGGCTCCAAAATTCTATGAACAAACTCTATCATTAGATATTTCATATTCGCCTGAAGGTACAGGTATTGAAAAAGGGAAAATCAAATTTAAACTTGATAGAAACTCTGCTGTAGGCAATAGCCTAACGATCCCTATAAATAAAGAAGTAAATCTAAAAGATAATAATAGTATTAATATAAAGTCTATGGTAGCATCCCCTACTTCCACGGTTATTAAAGGTCAAATCCAAAATATTTTACAATTGGGCTGGGATGAAATAGTTGGTGAAAGATTTAGTACATCAGATATAGGTATGGTAATTTATGCTGATGGAATTGAGGTCCCTATGCTAGGTAGGAGCATATCAACGGATATGAAGGGTATGAATTTTGAAATAAGATTTGATAGATTACCTCAAAAGGTAAATACAATTGAATTAAAGTTAGACTCTTTTGTCAGTGTTCACGAAGTAAATGAGTTGTTCATACTAGAAAAAGGTAAGAATATAGAAATATTAGACCAAGAAATTGTTATTGAGGATATATATGAACAAAATGGAAATACATTTGTAACACTAACTTCAGAAGAATATACAACTTTACCAATGGTAAGCCTAATTATAGATGGAGTAGAAGAAAAACTAATCAGAACAAAACCTATTGATATGAGTAAAATAATAACAGAAGAAACTGTCAAAACCTATTATACTAGAACTTTAGAATTTGAAGGCATAGGACAAGATTTAGAAATTTATATAGAAAGGTTTTCTTTCAATGAAACTTTTGATGAAGTAATATTCAGCTATAAGTTTGAGCAACAGCAAAGATAATCAGATTCTTTAAAAATAGGGTAAAATATAGATGACATAGGTTAATTTGATTTATGACAGATAGAAACTGGGAATATTAGATTGATAAATGGATAAATGATTTATATACTATAGATGATGTAAGTGCATTATTTACCGATTTACCACCAAACAAAAATCTTGAAGATAAATTTCTGTTTGGTGCATTTAAATCTAATAAGTTGATAGCTATAACAATGAAGAATGAAGTCATTAATGATAAAGATGGACAAACATAATTATCAGAAGATACAATAAAGTACCTTATTGATGAATATACAGAAGGTTATGTTATAATGTAAATGTAGATATACAAGTGGAGGTGTAAGGTATGAAATGGCAAGAAGTAAGAGAATTATACCCAGATCAATTTGTCAAATTTGAAATATTAGAATCAAGAGTAATAGGAAATAAAGAATATGTAGATGATGTGGCAGTAATTAAAAGCATTCCAGACGGAAAAGAGGCAATGAAAGAATTTATTAATTGCAAACCTGGACAACTTGTGTATAGTACAAAAAACAAAGAAGTAATAATACAATTGGTAGAAAATATAGGAATTAGAAGGAGTATATAATATGAGTAAATTAAAATATAAGAAAGGCCTTGTATATACTTCTATAGAACTAAAACATAAAGATAAATGCATTATTATTGATGATGTAATAATAGATACAGGAGCTTCCCATACGATTATTGCAACAGAGTATTTGGAAGAAATGGATATTCCGCTTCTAGATGAAGATGAGTTGGTAAAAGCTACAGGTTATGGTGGAATGGTATCTTATTCTGTAAGAAAGAAACTTAATGAAGTAAGATGTGGCAATTTAGTTTTGAAAGATATAAAATTAGATTTTGGTGCTATTGATCCTAATGATAGAATTAATGGTCTTTTAGGCTTAGATTTTTTAATTAATGCTAAATCAGTCATTGATTTAGTAGATTTAAATATTTTTAAGAAAGAAATATAATTTGCTAATGTACAATTGTGGTATTAAGCGTCGTAAAACGGACCAGCGAAGCTAGCCCCTACACATGCTTATAACAGGGTTGTAGGGCGACCTGTGGTCGTCCGTTGATGAACATAATTTATAAACTACGGCGTAGCAGTATATAATAGATTGTCATTCTGAGCTTAACGAAGAATCTAAGGATTAAAATAAAGATTCTTAGTCGCTATGCCTCTCAGAATGACGATCTTCCTTAGACACATATATAATATGTTCATTAACCATTGCAAACTAAGATATACCTATTTACCTACCCAGCCTCAATAACCCCACAACCCATCCTCTTACCAGCATCTCCAGCCGGCTGAGTCCTATAATCGTCAGGGTTTTGGTGTATTAATACTGACCTACCAATAATATCCCTAGGTCTAAATCGATCTGTAAAAAAACTCATCCTAGCATAACCATTATTTGAAAACAATACTGGAAAATCACCGGCGTGATTGCCATGTGGCTGATTTGTTGGATTATAGTGTTGCCCTGCTGATTCGTATGGGTTCATTGGATCTACTATTTCACATATACCATACTCATGTATATGAAAACCAAAT
Organism: uncultured Tissierella sp.; assembly: GCA_964644495.1. Taxonomy (GTDB): domain Bacteria; phylum Bacillota; class Clostridia; order Tissierellales; family Tissierellaceae; genus JAAYTL01. The sequence goes on along the minus strand of CAZXWU010000057.1, from coordinate 3,343 downwards.
GGACCTATAGGGTCATCACCATTGCCTGGCTGATACGGGGGGAGTCCCCAAATTTCTGCAAATACTTCAGTACCTCCTTCAACCTTTAAGAAATATACATGGCCATATAGATTTGGAGCATAGGGGCTAGCATTTATTTTAGCATAAGCTTTATTTATCATATTTATTTACCTCCTCTTTAATATCATATGACGGATATGGACAAAATGCTTATAATAAATACATACTCACACATACTTTCATCACATAAATATGGTATAATATATATGTAAAACGTTTCCAAGGGGGAAGGAGAAGTAATGAAATTAGAGCTATTTGACTTTATAGACGAAACTTTAGATTTGTTAGATAAAAATTCACATAAAATTAATAGAGTTGCCATAGAATTGGAAAAATTTTTTAATGATAGTTTTTTTATAAAAGATCACTTTTTAAATGTCAATTATAGAATCAAGTCAGCAGAAAGTCTTAAGGAAAAGATACTTAGATACAATCTCTACATAAAACATGATAGTCCACAAAATTTGTTGCAAAATCTTTCTGACCTAATAGGTTTCAGGATAGAATGCAGATTTGCCGAGGATGAACATGCCATATATAGGGATATACTAGACTTGTTTTCTACAAAAGAAGATGATGGATACTACTCCAATCATTTAAACTCTTCAATTTTACTTAAATTAGATGACAAGCAACCTCAAAAACAGAGGAATGGCTTTGAAATATATAAGATAGATGGTAAGTATTTAAAGGAAGATATTGAGATTAATTTTGAATTACAGATCAAATCATTGGTAAATGTATTCTGGGGTGAAATTGATCACAAAGTCCTATATAAAAACTTCAACTATATGCTAACTGAGGATTTCTTTAGGGATATCATGTCTTCTATTAAGGACAATCTTACAATGATTGATAGACAATTGATGATCTTATATAATCATTTAAGTGACATGGATACAAGCGACACATTTAAAAAACAGAGTCAATTAAAGGCCCTAGTATCTAAGGTAACTCACGACATATATATAACCAAGGTTAGGCAGGAGCTAGGATTCGTAATTGATTTTAAAAAATCAATTGATGTTATAGTAAATTACCTATTTATGAGGGGTGAGCACGAAGACGAATCCAGTTATAGTAAGAACTTTCTAAGGATTTTGAATAGATTAGATGAAATAAGTAACAATCAAATTGACTTCAATAATTATATTGACTTTGAACGTGAGATCTTTTTCAATGATTCATTTACTAGAAAAATAGGTAGAAAGATATTAGATGTAATCAATAGGGACTTTAGATGGAACCTATTATTTAAGATAATCTTTGAAATACAAGAGGGAAGCAAGGCTAGAGATTTTGAAGGTTTTATAATATATCTAAGATATCAGTATCATGAGGGGATCCTGGAAGCATTAAAAGATACGGATATAGATATTATTTATAAGGAAGTCATAGTTCATACAATTTTGGACGCTATAGCTGACAGCTTCAACAAGGAGATTAGTATAGATTTTATTAATGAATGTAGTATATCTAAGCTTATAAGTTTAATCAGGGATCTCTTAAGTGATGTTGAAAGCTACGACGATTGGTTGTTGCAAAAGGACAATATGATATCAAAAATATGTGAAATAGAATCTTAAAGTATTTGGCCTAGGTCAAATACTTTTTTTAAATTGTGATTTGAATCACTGTCTTAAAATCCTTTCCCCTATATACTTAAGTCAAGAAGATACTAATACTACTACTTTATATAGATTAGGAGAGGATTTTAATGAAATATTGGGACGGTTTTAAAAAAGGAAGTTGGGTAGAAGAAATTAATGTACGTGATTTTATTCAAAAAAATTATACTCCTTATGAAGGAGACCAAGGATTTTTAGCTGATGCTACAGAGAGAACTAAAAACCTCTGGGATAAGGCAGAAAAATTAGTAGAAAAAGAAATCCTGGATAAAGAAATAGAAATCTGTACTAGATCCTTTTCAGGTATAGCTAACCATGAACCAGGATACTTAGATAAGGATAATGAATTGGTAGTAGGTTTTCAAACGGATAAACCACTTAAGAGAATCGTAAACCCTTATGGTGGATATAGAATGGTTAAGAATTCTTTAGATGCTTATGGGGCAGAAATGGATGGAACGCTAGAAAAGCACTTCAATGAATTTAGAAAGACTCACAACCAAGGTGTCTTTGATGCTTATACTGAAGATATGAGAAAGGCAAGAACGGTAGGTTTGCTTACTGGTTTACCAGATGCTTATGGAAGAGGTCGTATTATTGGTGATTACAGAAGGATTGCCCTATACGGTATTGATTTTCTAAAGGCAGAGAAAATTAAGGATCAAAAGAATATAAAGGGTCAAGCATCAGAGGATATAATCAGAGCTAGAGAAGAGGTTTCAGAGCAAATAAGGGCTTTAGACGAAATAAAGGCAATGGCTGCATCCTATGGTTTTGACATATCACAACCAGCTAAAGATGCTAAAGAAGCTGTTCAGTTCTTATACTTTGGATATTTAGCAGCTATTAAGGAAAACAATGGGGCAGCAATGTCACTAGGTAGAAATACTACATTCCTAGATATTTATATTGATAGAGATTTACAAAATGGTAATTTAACAGAGGATCAAGCTCAAGAGTTAATTGATCAATTCGTAATAAAGCTTAGAATGGCGAGACATCTAAGAACACCAGATTATAACGAATTATTCGCTGGGGATCCAAACTGGGTAACTGAATCCATAGGTGGTATGGGGCAAGATGGTAGAACTTTGGTTACAAAGTCTGCTTTTAGATTTTTACACACCTTGACTACTTTGTCACCAGCACCAGAGCCTAATATGACAGTACTTTGGTCAGTAGATTTACCTAAAGGATTCAAAGACTACTGTGCAAAGATGTCAATAGAAACTGGTTCTATCCAATATGAAAATGATGATTTGATGAGACCTATATATGGTGATGATTATGCAATAGCATGCTGTGTTTCAGCTATGAGAGTAGGCAAGGAAATGCAATACTTTGGAGCTAGAGCAAATCTTGCTAAAGCATTATTATATGCAATAAATGGAGCGGTGGATGAGAAGAAAAGAAACAAGGATGGTTCATTGATACAAGTATTTGATGATATTGAAAAGATCGAAGATGAAATACTGGATTATGATAAGGTTCTTGAAAACTATACAAAGGTAATCGAAGAATTAGCTGAGTTATATGTAGACACCATGAATACTATCCACTATATGCATGATAAATATGCATATGAAAAGGGTCAGATGGCCTTACATGATTCAGAAGTTCATAGATATATGGCCTTTGGTATAGCAGGATTATCC
>CAZXWU010000056.1:6373-9356 GCA_964644495.1 uncultured Tissierella sp. | reverse complement strand
ATAAAGCTCAATTAGATGAAATAGTTGAAAAAAGTTTACGTGATGCGGCTATTTGGGATGAGGTTAAGGATGATCTAAAAAAGAATGCCCTAAGACTGTCTGGGGGCCAGCAACAAAGGGTTTGTATCGCTAGAGCCTTAGCTGTTGAACCTGAAATCCTATTGATGGATGAACCTACTAGTGCTCTTGACCCAATTTCAACTGCAAAAATCGAAGAATTAATTCAACAATTAAAAGAAGATTATACTATAATTATTGTAACTCATAATATGCAACAAGCAACTAGGGTATCAGATAAGACTGCTTTCTTCCTTATTGGAGAGGTAATCGAATTTAATGATACAGATACACTATTTTCAGTGCCTAAAAATAAGAAAACAGAAGAATATATTACAGGTAGATTTGGTTAAAATTTAATAAAATAAGAGGTGTTAATATGAGAAGTTTCTTTGATCAAGAGTTAGACCTACTAAACGACGACCTTATAAAGATGGGAAGTTTAGTTGAATCTTTAATTGAAGATGCTGTAAAGTCTTTAATAGAAAGAGATATTGAATTAGCTAAAAGTATAGTTGTGAGAGACGATGAAGTAGATGCAATGGAAAAAGCAATTGAGGCTAGATGTTTACAGCTTTTATTAAAGCAACATCCTGTAGCTGGGGATTTAAGACTTATTTCATCTATCCTAAAGATGATTACAGATCTTGAAAGAATAGGAGATCAGGCCCAGGATATAGCCGAAATCTCTATATTATTTGCTAATGAAAATTTTATCAAGGAATTAACCCATATTCCTGAAATGGGAAATTCTACAATAAAGATGCTAAAAAATAGTATAGATGCCTTTGTTAATAGAGACAAAGAACTAGCCTATGAGGTTATTGCTTTTGATGATGTTGTAGACGATTTATTTGATACTGTTAAGGAAGAATTGATAGACTTAGTCAGTACAGATAGGAATAATGGTGAGCAATCTATTAATTTCCTAATGATAGCTAAGTATCTAGAAAGAATTGGGGATCATGCTCAAAATATTGCTGAATGGGTATTATTCGCTATAACAGGTGAACACATACAAGAGAAAAATTTAATTAGAGGTGATTAAATGCCTAAGATATATTGTATAGAGGATGATGAAAGTATCAGGGAGTTAATCGTATATGCTTTAAATACTAGTAGCTATGAAGGATATGGCTATGAAAATGGAGAAAACTTTTTCTTAGCCTTGGAAAATGCGCTACCTGATCTTATACTATTGGATATAATGCTTCCAGGTGATGATGGACTAAGTATACTTAAAAAGCTAAAGAAAAACAGTAATACCAAGGACATACCTGTTATAATGCTAACAGCTAAGACTTCCGAGTATGATAAAGTCAAGGGATTGGATATGGGTGCAGATGATTATATCTCCAAACCCTTTGGAGTCATGGAGCTAATATCTAGGGTTAGGGCAGTATTAAGACGGACTGGACAAGTCAATAGTCAAAATGTATTGACCCTTGATACTATAGAAATAGATTATGAAAAGAGGACTTTACGAATCCATGGTGACCTAGTCAAATTGACTTATAAGGAGTTTGAACTTCTATATTATCTATTGAAGAATCAAAATATCGTTTTAACAAGAGAGATGATTATGAATAAGGTATGGGGCTTTGATTTTGAGGGGGAAACCCGTACTGTAGATGTACACATAGGAACTCTAAGACAGAAACTTGGTGAATCAGGTAAGCTAATCCAAACCATAAGAAATGTAGGATATAAAGTAGGAGATATTATATGAAACGAAAAATCCATCGTAATGTTGCTATCCTGTCAACTGCTATTACATTATTAGTTACTTTTTTTATGATGATTACCTTCTATAAATTTAATACTGGCTCACAGATGGATTCCCTTAAACAATCAGGGAATCTTATTTCTAATCTTGTAAACTCTTCAAGTATAGAAGAACTTGAAGAGTTATATAGTGACACAAATATTAATATAAGGATTACACTAATCGATTCTGATGGATTAGTAGTATTTGACAATAAAGCTGCTACAAGGGATATTGAAAACCATATAGATAGGCCAGAAGTACAAGATGCCATAAGTATGGGATATGGGGAATCTGTACGTTTTTCATCTACTTTAGGCTATAATACTTATTATTATGCTATGAATCTAGATAATAACCTAATCTTACGGGTCTCACATCAGGCTGATAGTATTTTAACTGCCTTTTCAGATATTATTCCAATAGTTATACTAATGTTAATTTTACTATTTATAATAAGCTACAATACTTCTTCATTACTTGCTAGGCATATTTTGAAACCTATAGATATAATCACTAAAAATTTAGAAGGAGATATAGAAGAAGAAGCCTTTGATGAGTTAAGCATATATGATGAGCTAGCCCCTTTTATAAAGACCTTTGAAAGTCAAAATAAAACTATCAAAGATAGAAATATAGATTTGGAAGAAAGAGCTAGGCTATTGGATGTAATAACTTCTAGTATGGATGAGGGAATAATACTATTGGATATATCAAAAAATATAATGACTATTAATAATAGTGGAATAAAATTATTTAATGGTAGTCTAGATACAGACTATAGTGGCAAGGGATTCATTAGAATCTGTAGGGATTTTGAGTTAAATGATAGTCTAGATCTTTCTATAAAAGAAAAATCAAATAACGAAATATTGATCCATCATAAGAATAGGTATCTAAATATCTATATCAACACTGTAGAAAGAGGGTCTGATTTGACAGGTCTATTACTCCTTGTAGTTGATACTACTGAGAAGCATAAGTTAGATATGATGCGGAGGGAATTTTCAGCCAATGTTTCCCATGAACTAAAGACCCCTCTTACTTCAATCAATGGATATGCAGAGATGATCACTAATGGTATGGCCAAGGGCGATGATGTTTGTAAATTTGCTTCTATAATTAAACGTGAAGGTGAAAGATTGTTAAACCTTATAGACG
>CAZXWU010000056.1:0-6363 GCA_964644495.1 uncultured Tissierella sp. | reverse complement strand
CGATATAATAAGACTTTCAAAAATTGAGGATAATTCTGAAGAAAGTATATTAGAAGCTATAAATCTTTATTCTCTAGGGAAAGAAGCAATCTCTAGCCTTGAGATAATAGCACAAGAAAAGGATATTTCCTTAGACCTTAAGGGTAAAAATCTTTTTATAATGGGAAATAAGGGGATGCTTCAGGATTTATTGTATAATCTATTGGAAAACTCCATAAAGTATACAAATCCAGGAGGGTCTGTCCAGCTAGCAATTATAGATAATAAACCTTATTCTTCTATTAAAGTTATAGATACAGGAATTGGTATCCCCAAAGACCACCAAGATAGGATATTTGAAAGGTTTTATATTGTAGACAAGAGCAGGTCCAAGAGATCAGAAAGCACTGGTCTAGGCCTGTCCATTGTAAAACATATAGTAGAGTATCATAAGGGAAAGATTAATTTAAAGAGCGAGCTTGGCAAGGGTACGGAGATAACTATTAGCTTTAAATCTTTATAGTAAGATAATCAAAAATGCTACATCGGGGATACCGTTCCAGTGATATTTCACAAAATCAAAGATTTTGGAAATCTCTACTGTTTGGCACACGGCGGGTTCCGATTTAGCATTTTGTTCATAAAACGGGCGACCAAAGGTGCGCCCCTCAGTTGGGGACATTCCTCAGGGAGATCGACCCTCCTGCAGAGGTGTGTCCCCTTTCCTTTATTGTCTATTCCTCTTCTTTTCTTTTATGATGAACAATAGCTATCCATTTTTCATCAACTAATATTCTTCTTACTCTTTTTTCAAACTCTATTCTAGTAAGCCAAATCTGCCTATCGCATCCTAGACATTTGAGTTTAATATCTACTCCAGTTCTTAGTATCTCCCATTTGTTCTCACCACAGGGGTGACCTTTTTTTAGGGTTACAGTATCTCCAAGCTCATAATATAATATCATTCAGTTTCCCCTCCAACTAATTCTCTCTTAGGATATGGTCTCTTAACGTTTGCATTTTGTAGTGCCTCTGTTGCAGTCTTTCTAATCAGTCTTTCTACACCCCATTGCTCCATGTTTTTAGTATAGGCTACAATTCTTATATCTACATTGTACTCACCTATATCTGATACACCTAGTACATAAGGACCATCTACAATTTCATCTCTATCCTTCAATTTATCCAATCCCTCGCTTAATACTACAAGGGCTCTTTCTATGTCCTCTTCATTTGATATAGATATGATTGCTAGAGCTCTCATTGTCCCCCTGGAGCTGTTTGTTACTATGTTGATACTTCCGTTAGGAATTATATGTAGGTCCCCGGAAAAGCCCCTTAGTTTGGTCACTCTGAGGCCTAATTCCTCAACCATTCCATCTTTATCAGCTGTTTGAATATAGTCTCCTACTGAATACTGGTCTTCCAGTAATATAAAAAACCCAGTAATAATATCCTTAACTAGGGATTGAGCACCAAAACCAATAGCTAAACCACCAATCCCTGCAGTTGCAAGTATTGATCCTGTATTTATATTAAACAATTCTAGTGACATAATAATTCCAATAAACATCAATATATATTTGATTACCTTTTTTAGGGTTGAGACTATAGTAGTTGCCCTATTATTTATGCCTCGATTTTTCTTATCTATTTTTAGAGTCCTGTCAATAATTCGATTTATAAGGCCATTTACTATCTTTATAGATAAAAAGATTAATCCTACAATAATCAGTTTGCCAAATATATTTATATTGCCTTCATTATTCTTTAGATAATTATCAATTAATATTGTAATATTCTCCATATAATCTCCTTAAATCATAATATCTTTTCTGCTTTACTTCCTTGTCTTAATTTGAAATATTTATACATACTATCAATATTCAAATATCCCTGATTTACTAAGTCTTTTACCTTGTCTATATCTTCTACAAGAAACAATAATGACAAACCACAACTAGTACTTACATCCCTTGGTGTAGGTATAGTCTTAAACATAAAATTGTTTTCTTTAAATATTTGTTCCCCTTGTAATGCATAATTAGTAGATTTAAAGGTAATTAAACCATATATTTCCTTTGTCATAAATATCCCCTATCCGATTACTAAATTTGTCTTAGGATCTCTCAATTTTTCGTAAATAGTATACATGTTGGATATAGATCCTACTTTTAAACTGTCCTTAAGATTTAAATAATCTAAACAAGTACCACAGGATATAATCTCTACACCTTTTTTCTCAAGATTTACTATATCATCTAATACAGGTGATTCTTCACATGTCAATCTAACCCCACCATTGTAAAACACCATAGTTTTAGGATATGGTGGCGTTTCAGAAACAGTATATACAAAGCTTTTTATTAAAATCCTGCCTAACTCATCATTTCCCTCACCCATTTTATCAGAAGAAATTGCAATTGTCATATCCTTTATATCTAAATCATCAGTTTTTTTATCCATATTTTTTTCTTCAGATTGTCCCTTATAGATACTTATATAGTACTCATCATCTTCTGATTGCTTAATCTGAAAATCATAGCCCAGGCTCTTTGCTAGTTTTGATACATTTTCTTTAGCTACTTCGTTATCTACTATTGTAGTTATTGACCCTTCTTTTATGTTGTCAATTTCCTTCTTAGTAAGAATTACTGGTTTTGGACAGGCAAGTCCTCTTGCATCAATTTCTTTTTTCATTTTTATCCCCACTTTTATAAATATTTTATCTATTCGAGATTGTTGAATATAGGATTCTCACACCTATTAATATTATAATTACAGGAAGAATTAGGTAGGCCAATCTAAGGTCAGCTAATTTTAGTAAATCCCTTCTTAAAAATAGCTGCAAACTCCCTACTACTAACATAATATATGATATATGTTTGGGCCAAACTATACTGTTGCTACGGTATGCCATCAAATAACTTATATAGAATGATAAAGCCAATAAAAAGTATTTACCCCAATATGCAAATACCGGATACAATTGAATTAATACATTAGTAAAAGCTAAAGCCAAAAGTATATTACCTAGTATAAGCCAATTATTTTCATGTTTTTTATAATAAAGATATAAAAGACCTATTCCTGCAACAGATAAATATACAAATAGGCTAATATTTACATTGATAAAGATATAATTATCTATTAAAATCACAGATGAAAAGGCTAGTAGGCCCAGCCCTACAAGTAAAACCAATGTGTCTTTTTTGAATATATATCTTATAATCAAGACTACAGATGTAATAAATAGCATCCATGCTAGGTCAAACATATTTAAATTATATAATAAAAATAAAATACCTATAGCAATTAAGGCAATCCCAGTATACAAATTTTTCTTCATTATTTTATCACTTCCATTTATATCTTAAATTATTATCTACATTACAATTCATTATTTATTGGTAAGCTCAAATAGATGTAAATTAGTGTCATCAATAATGGCTATATAGTTCTCATTTATTATTATATCATCAATAAGCTTATCATGATAATAATTTAAAATTTCCTTATTCCCCTGTATCCCTAATATACTTGACCTTCCTCTAAGGATAATATATTCTTCAAAATAAGTTAAACTATTATAATCACTATTGAGTGAAAAATTTCCCTTAGTTTCCCCTTCCAAATCTATGATTTCCAGATTATTACCATACAATATATAGATTTCCTCATCTTTAACTTCTATATCCTTAATATTAGCTATATCTTTTTCCCATAATATCTTGTCATCTTTAATATAGTATAAAGAACTATCACTTAAAACAATTATATCATCATTAACAAAAGAAGAAAAAACTATTATCTCATTTTCTATTAATATATTTGCTAATAATTCACCATCTATAGAATAGCTAAAGGCCTGACTTGATAGTCCATCACCAATCTCCAAGCTAGTAAGTAAATATCCTTCACCATTTTTCTTTATATCATATGTAAGAATATTCATATCTACAATTGGATGACTTCTCAAAATTCTACCTTCATTAGTGACTAGGATTAAACTTTCCAAGTCTTCAGACTTAGTATTTACTAAAATATTGTCTCCAAATTCTCTTAAATTAGATATTTCACTATCTAAGATTACTCTTTCAAGGGTTTCCCCCTGATTATCTACTATATATATATCACCTATGTTTTTATCCATTATATACAATAGATTTCTACCAAATATAATATCTGCTGATTCAAAATTAAATTGTTTTTCCAAAAGTAGATTTTCATCTATATCTATTATTGATAATGTATCATGACTCCACTTAAATATATCTTTGTCTAATAATCCAATCTGATCACCAGTATCAAGCTTTATACTTGTTAGTCTTTCTAAATTCTTCTCCCTTATAGTCAGGGATCTATAGGCATTAGTAAACTTATCTTGATTGTCCTTATTAACAAAAAATAAAATAACAACTAAAAAAAGTAATACAAATATTTTAAAACCCTTATTACCTTTATTCTTATTAGATTCCATATAATAACCCCTTTTTATCTTGTTTGATCCCAATATAGTAATTGTATTATAAGTTGGACATATTTTCCATAGCTTAAATATCTAAAAAATAACTTATTATCCCATTGTTATAAGGCTTTTTATTGTATTAAAGAAAATCTTTGATATAATAAATGTATCCATACATTTAAGGAGGATATCTAATGTTGAACATATCTCTTAATAAAGATTCAGAAGTACCCTTGTATATTCAGATTGCTGATTATATTAAAAATCTTATAGAAGAAGATGAGATCGAAGATGATAAATTGCCTTCTATTAGACAATTGGCAAAAAAATTAAAGGTAAACAATGTAACCGCTGTGAATGCCTATAAACTACTTGAACAAGATGGTTATGTTTATTCTAAAAAAGGTAGCGGCACCTACATTAAAAGAATCCCTGATTCAAATGACTTATCATATCTAGAAGAAGGAGATATGGAATTGATGGTATCAGGTATATTACCAATATCTCATGATAGTATTAATCTTGCTTCTATTTCACCTACACCTGATCTATTTCCAATTGAAGAATTTAAACAATCCCTAGCTCAGGTTTTAGATAGGGATGGAGCTCATGCATTCTTATACCCTGAAATAACTGGCTATGGACCATTAAGGGAGTCTATATCAAAGTTTTTACTGGAAAACTCAGAAATAAAAGTAAACAAAGATCAGATCTTAATAACCTCAGGTGGCCAGCAGGCTTTGGATATTATATCAAAGACCTTACTGAATCAAGGAGACTGTATATTAGTTGAAAATCCGACCTATTCTGGTGCCATGTCTTCTTTTGAATCTAGAGGTGCAAAAATCTTAGGTGTTCCTATGTTAGAAGATGGTATAGATATTGATTTACTAAAAACATACATTAGAAGATATCAGCCTAAGTTTCTATATGTAATGACTAACTTTCAAAGTCCTACAACATATTCATATAGTAAAGAAAAAAAGACTGAATTATTATCATTAGCAAGTGAATATGATTTTTATATTATTGAAGATGATTTTTTAACTGACTTATCATTCAATGAAAATATTGATTTGCCTCTAAAATCTAAGGATAAGTATGATAATGTGATATTTATAAAATCATTTTCAAAGATATTTATGCCTGGTGTGAGAATCGGATTTATTACTCTACCTAATAAACTATTTAAAGATATTATAAAAGCTAAGCATACAACAGATATATCTTCTTCTGGATTTTTACAGAGGGCTTTTGATGAATATTTGAGAAAGGGCTACTGGAAAGATCATATTAAAAAAGTTAGACATGTATATAAAGAAAAGTATAATTATTTCATTTCTGAATTAAATAAGCTAGGGAAATATGGTATAGAATTTATTCCACCTAATGGGGGATTAAGTATTTGGCTAAGGCTGCCACAAGATATAGATGGGGTTCAACTCTATAAGGAATGTATTGAACATAATCTATCTATAGTACCGGGGAAAGTCTTCTATACTGATGATAGCCTATACTCCAATTATATCCGCCTTAGTTTTGGTAGTGTTAGTAAGGAAGAAATCCATGATGGTATATATATATTGGACAATATATTATCTAAACCCAAACTTAATAAAGATAATAGATATTTACCATTTATTTAAAAAAGCGAAATTGGGATACCCTTCCACACGGGGGGTCCCAATTTCGCTTTTTATTAATATGTTTCTTTAAATACTTCGAAGTATTTTTGTCCATGAGCACATGCAGGACAATCTTCTGGCGCTTCTGTTCCTGTATGGATATAGCCACAGTTATTACATTTCCATTCGACTTCTTCTTCCTTCTTAAATACTTCACCATTTTCAATATTAGCAAGTAGTTTTAAGAATCTTCTTTCATGACGTTCTTCAACTTCTGCTATTTCTCTAAAT
>CAZXWU010000055.1:0-9428 GCA_964644495.1 uncultured Tissierella sp. | reverse complement strand
TTTATTGTATTGAGTGGAGTTGTGGTAAACAATGGTATAGTCTTTATTGACTATGTAAACCAACTTAGGGAGTCGGGAGTAAGTAAAAAGGAAGCCCTTGTAGAAGCCGGAAAGACAAGGATGAGACCTATTCTCATGACTGCGATTACAACTATACTTGGCTTATCAACACTTTCATTTGGAGTAGGTATAGGTTCTGAAGTATTACAACCTTTGGCAGTAGCAGTTATAGGCGGTTTAACATATGCAACAATTCTAACATTATTCTTTATACCGGTAATGTACGATTTGCTGAATAAGGATAATTTAGATAAATCTTTGGAATAAGGTGATGACATGGAAGATATGAACTATTCAGATAAGGAACTAGCAATCTTTAAAGGTGTTATAACTTTGATTAGAAATGGAGAAAATCTTTATTCAGTCACAGTCTCAGAAATAGCACAGTCTTCAGGAGTTGGTAAGGGTACTATATATGATTACTTTACTACCAAAGAAGAGGCAATTTCTAAATCAATTCTATATAATATAGCCAAAGAAACAACTGTTGCAATAAATAGGGTTGAGCTATATAACAGCTTTGAAGATAGATACTATGAAGCTTTAAAAATAATTGTAGAAAACTTTAATAATAAGTTTTCTACAATTAACATCCTTTTATCTACGGGTAGCTTTGATGAATTATATGGGTATATTATAGATGAAAAACATATTATACCCAAATATATTTCAAGGATAGAGGATGTAATAGATGGTCTTCTTCAAATGGGATATGAAGAAGAACTACTTAGTATAGATGAAAGTAGCTATTATAAAAGGATGGTAATTACAAACTCCATAGCTGGATTTATTAACTATATTAATCATAGGGGGAGATATCCAGATATTACAATTGAGCATGCAATGGACCTATGTTATAAGATTATTATCAAATCATTAAATTAACTTTCCACATAAAAAATATATTTGATAAAATAAGTCTATGTGGTATAATTATCTAAGAATAATGCAAATGGAGGCGCTAATATGAAATACATAAAAACTCTTAGTGGTAAAAACTTTAGAAGAGAAGACTTAGCAAAGTTAGGTTGTGGCGAATGCCAAACATCATGTCAATCAGCTTGCAAGACTTCATGTACAGTAGGAAATCAAAAGTGTGAACAGAAATAATTTCTAAAGTGGTGGTTTATCCACTACTTTTTCATTTATTGGAGGTTAAAAATGAGTAAGGTTCAAATACACAAGTTTTATTTAAATGATCAATACATAGTTCTTGACATAAACAGTGGTGCAGTCCATGTAATAGATAAGATAGTATACGATATTTTAGATTACTATAAAGAAGAATCCTTAGAAGAAGCAATAAGCCGATATGAAAATATATACGATAAAAGTGAAATAGAGGAAGTATACAAAGAGATAAGATACTTGGTAGAGGAAGACATGCTTTTCACTGAAGAAAATGATCTAGGTGATATTGAATATAACAAGGATAATGTTGTAAAAGCAATGTGCCTACATATTGCCCATGATTGTAATCTAAAATGTAATTACTGTTTTGCATCCCAAGGGAATTTCAAAGGTGAAAGAAGTCATATGTCCTTAGAGACAGGTAAAAAGGCTCTAGAGTTTTTGGCTAAAAACTCGGGCAATAGAAGAAACTTGGAAGTAGATTTCTTTGGTGGTGAGCCCTTGATGAACTTTCAAGTAGTTAAGGACCTAGTGAAGTATGGCCGAGAAATAGAAAAAGACTACAATAAAAACTTTAGGTTCACTATTACTACTAATGGGGTCCTATTGGACGATGATAAGATTGATTTTATCAATGAAAACATGGACAATGTTGTTCTTAGTTTAGATGGAAGAAAAGAAATCAATGATAAGATGAGAAAGACCCTAAACAATGGTGGTTCTTATGATGTGGTCCTACCTAAATTTAAGGCTATGGTTGATAAAAGAGGGGACAAGGATTATTACATTAGAGGGACTTTTACTAATCATAATATAGATTTTACAAATGATATAATGGATTATTATAAACAAGGTTTTAAAAAGGTATCTATGGAACCAGTAGTAACATCTGAAGAGATGGAATATGCACTAAGAAGGGAACATCTTCAAGATGTATTAAATGAATATGAGAAATTTTCAAAGGAATATATAGACATTAAAAAGAAGGATGAGGACTTTTATTTCTTTCACTTTATGATTGATTTAGAACAAGGGCCCTGTATCGTAAAGAGAAGTGTGGGTTGTGGAGCAGGTTCTGAGTACTTAGCAATCACTCCAGAAGGGGAATTATATCCTTGTCATCAGTTCGTAGGAGAAAAAGAGTTTAGAATGGGTACTTTGGATACAGGTGTTGAGAATACAGACCTAAGGGAAGTATTCAAAAGGGCAAATATCTACAATAAAGAAGAATGTAGAGATTGCTGGGCAAGGTATTATTGTAGTGGAGGTTGTCATGCAAATGCATATTATGCTCACAATGATCTAATGAAGTCTTATGAATTAGCTTGTGAAATGGAAAAGAAGAGGATTGAATGTTCAATTTCAATCCTAGCTAATATGGAATAAAGCTGCTTTAGGGCAGTTTTTTTCATATAAATCTTTAATTTGCTAGTATTAATCGTCATATAATGATAAAATTTATGTACTAGATTTTTTGGAGGGGACAATTGGAAAAGTGGTTCATTAGAAATAAAAATATTAATTACAGTAAGATTGCAAAAGACTTAAATATAAATGAAATAATTTCTAAAATATTAGTTAATAGAGATATATATGATTACGATCAGATCAATAGATTCTTATACCCTGATATAGATAAACTATATCCCCCAAGCTTGATGTTTGATTTAGTTAAAGGGGCTAAAATAATTGAAGAAGCTATTGATAATAATGAAAAAATTAGGATAGTTGGAGACTTTGATGTAGATGGAGTGACTAGTGTCTATATACTATATAGTTCACTTAAGGACTTGGGTGCAAAGGTTGATTATAGGATACCTGACAGAATTCAGGATGGATATGGAATTAATGATGATATAGTAAAAGAAGCAAAAGAGAATGATATCAAGCTAATAATAACATGTGATAATGGTATTGCAGCAATAGACCAAATTAAATTAGCTAAGGAACTAGATATGAATATAATAATAACTGATCATCATGACCTTCCTTATTTCGAAGAAGAAGGGGTAAAGAAGTATATTCTACCTGAAGCTGATGCTGTAATCAATCCAAAAAATCCAAATTGTAACTATCCTTTTAAGAGCTTGTGTGGGGCAGGAGTAGCTTATAAACTTATTTGTTATCTATATTCCTTATATAATAGAGACAAGGAAGCCCTTAAATATATAGAGTTTGTAGCAATTGCAACCGTATGTGATGTAGTAGATTTAGTAGATGAAAATCGAATCATAGTAAAATATGGTTTAGATCTAATTAACAATTCAGAAAACATAGGACTCAAAGCCTTGATTGATGTGACAGAAGCCAAATTACCTATTTCTACATATCATCTCGGTTTTATATTGGGGCCTACATTAAATGCTTCTGGTAGATTAGAATCTGCCTATAAGGCCTTAGAATTATTTCTGTGTAAAGATATGAATGAGGCAGTAGATATTGCAAAATATCTTAAAGGAATAAATGATGAAAGGAAAGCCTTGACTATTGCGGGATATGAAAATTGCCTTCAACAAATAGAGGAGAGCAATTTAAACAATTGTAAGCTGGTCTTAGTTTATGATCCAGATATCCATGAGTCTGTAGCAGGCATAATTGCTGGAAGGATAAAGGAAGCATATAACAAACCTGTAATTGTCCTAACTAATGGGCAAGATGGTATCAAAGGATCTGCAAGATCAATAGAAGGATATAATATATTTGAAGAACTTTCCAAATGCAAGGATTTATTAGGTCGATTTGGTGGACATCCTATGGCTGCTGGCCTATCTCTTGATAAAGATAATATTGGTCCATTGAGAGATAGATTAAATAGTTTATCGGAATTAACAGAAGATGATTTTATAAAAAAAATTTATATTGACACGCCGCTACCTATTGAATATATTAATTACAAGCTTATTGAGGATATAAGTAAGTTGGAGCCTTTTGGCATGGGTAATCCAAAACCCTTGTTTGGGGACAAAGGACTTAAAATTAGGAAAATGTTTAAACTTGGTAAAAATAGCAATGTTATCAAATTAATTTTAGAATCAAAGAATGGACATGCATTAGATGGTATGATGTTTTATGATGATGGTTCCTTTGAGAATGGAATTATAAATAAGTACGGTGAGGATGAGTTGAGAAAGGTATTAAGTGGTAATAATAACAATAACATTTCATTAGATATTGTTTATTATCCATCAATCAATGAATATATGGGAAAAACTAGTGTCCAAGTGATAATTCAAGGCTATAGATTGTAATTTATGATAAGAGGGTGAAGTTTATGAATACATTATTAGAAAAGTTAATATCCAAAATAGAACAATATAATCCCCAGGCTGATATGGACATTGTTATAAGAGCATTTACCCTTGGACAAGGGGCTCATGAGGGACAAAAAAGAAATTCTGGAGAAAGCTTCTTTATCCATCCTCTAAATGTAGCCTTAATATTAACAGAGTTAAATATGGATACTCCTACTATAGTTGCTGGTCTTCTTCATGATGTAATTGAAGACACTGATTATAGCTATGATTATATAGCCCAAGAGTTCAGTGTAGAAATAGCAGATTTAGTAGATGGAGTAACAAAATTAAAAAATCTAAAATATAAGACAAAACAGGAAAACCAAGCAGAAAATTTAAGAAAAATGGTCCTGGCTATGTCCAAGGACATTAGAGTAATTATAGTAAAATTGGCTGATAGACTTCACAATATGAGAACCTTAGAATATATGACCGATGAGAAGAAAAAGGAAAAAGCTTTAGAAACATTGGAGATATATGCCCCTATAGCACATAGATTAGGTATTTCTAAGATAAAATGGGAACTAGAGGATTTATCCCTTAGATATTTGGAGCCGGAGAGCTATTATGATCTGGTAGAGAAAGTTTCTATAAAAAGGAATGAAAGAGAAGACCTCATTCAAGAAATAATCAGACTTTTAAATGAAAAACTCGAAGAGATGGATATCCATTGTGAAATTAGTGGAAGGCCAAAGAATTTCTATAGTATATACAAGAAGATGGCAATACAAGGGAAATCCTTTGAGGAAGTATATGATTTAACTGCTGTCAGAGTCTTAGTAGATAATATAAAGGATTGTTATGGTGCATTAGGTATAGTTCATACCTTATGGAAACCAATACCTGGAAGATTTAAAGATTTTATCGCTATGCCTAAGCCAAACATGTACCAATCACTTCATACAACTGTAATTGGACCAAAAGGTGAAATTTTTGAAGTTCAAATCAGGACATATGATATGCATAAAACTGCAGAATACGGTATTGCTGCCCATTGGAAGTATAAAGAGGGAGCAGGCAAATCTGATAACTTTGATGATAAGCTTACTTGGTTAAGACAACTATTAGAATGGCAGAAGGACTTAAAGGATCCTAAGGATTTCATGGAGACATTGAAAATTGATTTCTTTACAGATGAGGTATTTGTATTTACTCCTAAGGGAGACGTAATCAATCTACCTGTAGGGGCTACACCTATTGATTTTGCATATAGAGTTCATACAGATGTAGGAAATCGTACTGTAGGAGCAAAGATTAATGGTAGAATTGTTCAACTAAATTACAAGTTAAGAAATGGCAATATTGTAGAAATAATTACTTCATCCAATGCGAGTCCTAGTCGTGATTGGCTAAGTGTAGTTAAGAGTACTCAGGCCAAGTCTAAGATTAGACAATATTTTAAATATAAAGATAAGGATGTAAATATTGCAAAGGGTAAGGAAGGTCTGGAGAAAGAACTAAAGAGACTAGGCTATAAGCCTAATGAAATCATCAAGGATGAATGGCTAAAGAGTATTGGTGAAAAGCTGAGTATAAACTCAGTTGATGATTTATATGCTTCAATAGGCTATGGAAATGTTAAACAAAATCAAGTTATTACCAAACTAAAAGACTTCTATGCTGAGGAATACAAAAGAGAAAATGAAGAAGCATATATAGAGGAAAAAGTTAGTAAGGCTCAAGCAAAAAAACCACAAAGATCTAGCCAAGGAATCTCAGTGACTGGGATTGATAATATCAAGATAAGATTTGCCAAGTGCTGTAATCCTGTACCAGGTGACGAAATCGTGGGTTATGTAACAAAGGGTAGAGGTGTATCAGTTCATAGGGCTGACTGTCCAAATACTAAGGCAGATGAGGAAAAAGAGAGGCTTATTGATGTTAAATGGGACACTGAAAAGAAGGAATCATATTTGACTGATATTCAGGTTAGAGCGATTGATAGACCTGGACTTTTAGCAGATATAGCCACCAGGATGAATGACCTAGGAGTAAGTCTTGTTAATATAAATGCTAGAACTAACAGAGATAAAATTGTAGTTATTAATATGACATTAGGAATAAGTGACAAAGATGAACTACAGGATGTCATGAATAGGTTAAGGAAGATTAAACATATAATTGACGCTTATAGAATAACTACCTAGGAGGAGTTTATCAATGCGTGTTGTTGTACAAAGGGTTAAAGAAGCAAGTGTCACAGTTGATAACCAGATTGTTGGGAAAATAAATAGAGGCTTATTAGTATTGCTGGGTGTTGGTGAAGGAGATGACAAAAAGGACTTAGAGTATTTACTTGATAAAGTACTTGGTCTAAGAATCTTTGAAGATGAAAAGGGCAAGATGAATTTATCCTTAATAGATGTTGGTGGTCAACTATTAGTAGTATCTCAATTCACCCTATATGGTGATGTGAGAAAAGGGAAAAGACCAAGTTTCACTGAGTCAGCTCACCCAGACATAGCTGATAAGATGTATGAAGACTTTGTTCAAATAGCCAGAGATAGAGGGGTTATAGTAGAGACTGGTATCTTCGGTGCTCATATGGATGTTTCTCTTATCAATGACGGACCAGTAACTATAATGATTGATAGCAAGAAAATTTTTTAAGGGGTGTTTGTTTTGAAGATTATCAAAATCCCAGCAGGGATTTACGGAGTAAACTGCTATATTCTATATTGTGAAGGAAGCAAGGAAGGCATAATCATAGATCCAGGTGGGGATGCTGAATCCATATTAAAAATAATAGAAGATAAAGAAATTGATATAAAAAGTATTGTACTAACACATGGACATGGAGACCATATAGCTGGTGTTATGGAATTAAAGGAAGCCCTTGATTTGCAGGTAATGATTCACAAAAATGATTTGATCATGGTTCAGGATGCAAATATCAACCTTTCATCATCTATGACTATGGGAGCAGTTGAATTTAAACCTGATCAACTTTTAAATGATGGTGATGTTATAGAAGTAGGTAGATATAGGATTGAGGTGATACATACACCTGGCCATACCCCAGGCTGTATATGTCTAAAGGTTGGCAAATACTTATTTTCAGGTGATACTCTTTTTAAAGAATCCATAGGAAGAACTGACTTCATGGGTGGTAGCTTTGATGATATTATAAAGTCTATAAAAGAAAAATTATTTAAACTAGATGATGATGTGGTAGTTTTACCTGGACATGGGGAAAGTACTACAATCTTAGCTGAGAAGATGTATAATCCTTTTATAAACTAGGGATTAGGTGATTTAATTGATAAAGGTATTAATAGAAGGTCATGATTATGAGCATGATTTATTTGAATTAATTAGAGTGTTTTTTCCAGATCAAGAGATTGAGTTTATAAGTGAATATGCTAGGGAAACTAAGGGGCTATTTATCAATAGCTCCTTATTGGGTATGAATAATACTTTATACGCAGTTTCTAAAATTTTCAATAAAGATCAACTCATTAAGGAAACAACAATAGATATTAGTGATATAAGCATCTATAGCTATTCTAAGAAAATAATTAGAAAAAATGCCATCAAAAAATCCATTTATGACTCCTTGATAGGATTAACTGACTTTGATATTCCATGGGGAATTTTAACAGGTATTAGGCCTATTAAGGTTGCACATAATTTACTAGATACTAATACTAATCCAGAGGTAGTTAAAAAAATATTAATCAATGAGTATTGTATTCATGAAAAAAAGGCTCAAATGATGATAGATATCGCAGAGTCTCAAAGAAAACATATATATCCATTGGACGAAAACAAATATAGTTTGTATATTGGGATTCCATTTTGTCCTAGTAGGTGCTCATATTGCTCCTTTCCAGCTTTTGCCATAGGGGGCAGTTATGACAAGGTAAGCAAATATGTGAATACATTAGTATATGAGATAGGACGAATTAAAGAAATAATGACAGGCAAATACCTTAATACAGTTTATATAGGTGGAGGTACACCTACATCACTAAAGGTAAATGATTTAGAGCTAATAATAGCTACAGTCAGGGACTCATTTAATAATGAAAATATTAAAGAATTTACTGTCGAAGCAGGTAGACCTGATACATTGAATCTAGATACGCTGAAGATGCTTAAATCTATGGAGATAGACAGAATCAGTATTAACCCTCAGACTATGAATCTACCTACTTTAGATAAAATAGGTAGGAATCATGATCTTAACTCTATTATAAAGACATCTAATATGGCTAAAGATCTAGGCTTTGATTCAATAAATATGGATATAATATTAGGCTTGCCTGGTGAAGGCATTGATGAAGTAGCTTATACTTTAGATGAGATAAAAAAACTTAATCCAGATAATCTGACGGTGCACACATTAGCTATTAAAAGGGGTTCAAAGTTAATCAATAGGAAAGATCATATATTAAAAGAGTATAGTGATATAAGTAATACCTTTGAATTGACTAGAACAAAGGCTACTGAAATGGATATGTCTCCTTATTATCTATATAGACAGAAGCAGATATTAGGTAATTTAGAGAATGTTGGGTATGCAAAACCAGAGAAAGAATGTATTTACAATATCTCTATGATGGAGGAAAAAGAGACCATTATTGGAGCAGGTCTAGGGGCAGTTTCAAAACTTTACTATCCAAAAGAAAATAAAATAAAGAGAATACCTAATTTTAAAAGTTTAAATGATTATAATAATAGAATAGATGAATCAATTAATAAAAAGATAGATACTATATAATAGTAGTCATACTCTAAAGTTAATCTATAATATCTTTATGGCTCTTAACCATGAATAATGTTGACAAATCAATTTTTATAATCTATAATTTAGGAAAATGATATATAAACTATGAAAAGGAAGGCGTCAAATTCATAAGATTTAGAGAGTCGGTGAAGGTGGAAATCCGATACTTATATTTGACAATGACACCTTGGAGTTAACAATTCTAAAGAATTGTT
>CAZXWU010000054.1:0-9484 GCA_964644495.1 uncultured Tissierella sp. | reverse complement strand
ATCGCTCAACTTATACTTATTCCAATTATAGTTTCTGCTTTGGAAAGGGTGAATTCAACAAGCCATGGACGGTTCTCTTAATGAAGATATAAGGCAGATCATTAACTCCATTGAATCATTATGTAAAACTAAAGAACTGGTAATCATAGCCATTGATGGGAAAAGTGGTTCAGGTAAAAGCACATTGGCTGATACACTAAGTAAATTATATGACTCCAATTTATTTCATATGGATGATTTTTTTCTGAGACCAAAAGAAAAAACTGAGGAGAGAATGAAGGAAATCGGTGGAAATGTTGATTATTTAAGGTTTAAAGAAGAAATTATAGACAGGATTTTATTAGGCAGGGAATTCAAATATCAGATATATGATTGCAAAAAAATGGCTTTAACAGATTATATAAGAGTAAAACCAAAAAAATTAAACATAGTCGAAGGCTCTTATAGCATGCATCCTAGCTTAGCTCAAAACTATGACTATACAATTTTCCTAGATATAGATGATGAAAGTCAAAAACAACGTATATTAAAACGAAATGGCCCAATAGCCTATAAAAGATTTATCCATGAATGGATACCAAAAGAAAATATTTATTTTAATGAAATGATGATTAAAGAAAAATGTGATATAGTGATTTTGGCTCAAGGTACAAAAAATGGATGCTACTGAAAAAGTATACTTTATTAAATGAGGGGACACACCTCTGCAAGACGGTCGAGCTTGTTGAGGAATGTCCCCAAATTTTGTATCTCCTATTTTTATTATCCTATCTTCTATTGATTAATCCCTTATCAAAGGCATCTTCTAGCATGTGTTCCACAAATTTCCATAGGTCATCTGATGATTCTTTGACTGGAGATATTCTCTTATATATTTCCGCTTGAGCAACGTCAAATTTTTTCCAAGTTCCACCTCTATTATAATAATTATTTAGCATAGGTTGAAGTCTATCCATAGAAGCCGCAAACAGAGCATCTGTAGTTTCCATCTCTTCAAACTCATCCCATAAGGCCCTCATTTCCTTACCTTTATCCCCAGATAACATAGAAAATATCTTATCGGCAGCAGCTACTTCCCTTTCCCTTTTGTCTTCATTTGCCTCTTTATCATAACAGAAGGTATCTCCAGCATATAACTCCACTAAATCATGGATTAAAAGCATTTTAATTACCTTAAAGGTGTCGATTTCTTCATTTGCATATTCAGATAAGATCATGGCCATTACAGATATATGCCACGAATGCTGGGCATCATCCTCATACCTATCTTGACTTATTAAACTTGTTTGTCTTAGGATAGTTTTCATCTTATCAAGCTCAACAATAAATTCCATATCCTTTAATAAATTCTCATTTAACAAAAAATCATCTCCCTAGTTAATGTTCATCCTTTATTATATAGTATATCATTCTCTACTAATAGTAGGAATTTTGTTTAGGTGGGGTAAGTTATCGTTTTGTTAATTGTTTTAAGGGTAATAATTATCTATAAACACATATAGGAGGCGTTTTGATGGATTTAGTTAGGGTAGTTGGTAAATCAAAAGGTAATTTAGCATTTGAATATGATTTAAATGGTCATAAAATCATCACTGATACTACAGAGGAAAATGGTGGGGATAATTTAGGACCAAGTCCAAAAAGGCTTTTATTAGTTGGCCTAATTGGTTGTACTGGGATTGATATTGGATCCATATTGAAAAAAATGAAAGTTGAATATGATGATTTAAGTATTGAAGTTGAAACTCATCAAACAGACGACCATCCAAAAGTATACAAAGACATCCATATAGTCTATAGATTCAAAGGTAAAAATCTACCACTGGATAATATTACAAAAGCTGTAGACTTATCCATGGAAAAGTACTGTGGTGTATCAGCAATGCTTGAAAAAGCCACACCTCTAACATATGAAATTATATTAGATGATTAGATTTTAATCACCTTGAAAATTTTTCAAGGTGATTTTTGTATAAAAAGAAAGATTAGTTAAAAACTATATATAAGTAATAATAATGGAGGAATAAAATGCTAAAAAATATAGTTTTATTTACTAATCTAGTCTCACTTCTATTTCCATTGCCTATTTTCAATCATCATATTTACAATGATGTGAGAGATGATTTTAAGGATAATCAGGCAATAGAATATATACTTAATGATATAGATGATAATTATGATATACCAGAAATTTCATCACAAGTCTACAATTTCCCTTGGAGAAATGACAAGGACTTTCTTGAAGCAAAGGCTAAGTATAAGACTCCCATACTCATGGCTGGATACTGCGCTGTCCTAAAAAACCCTCTACCTGGAGAGGAATATAATGTTGACCTTGCAGCAAAGAATATCAGTGGAAAAGTGATTAAACCAAATAAAATATTTTCACAGAACTCAGCCATAGGCCCATATGATGAAAAAAATGGCTATAGAGAAGGTGCCAATTATGTTAATGGTCAAATAGTCATGGATACAGGTGGCGGCGTGTGTAAAATAGCTTCAACCTTATATAACTTAGCAGTCCTAGCTAATCTAGAAATTGTTGAAAGATACAATCACTCAATGCCTATTAACTATGTTCCCTATGGTCAGGATGCCACTGTAGCCTATGGAATAAAGGATATCAGATTTAAAAATACAAGCGAGGGTAGCATATTAATGTGGGCTGAATTTATAGGCAATAGATTGTATATGGCTTTCTATGGATTTGAACATCCACCAGAAATAACTTGGAACCACGAAATTAGTAATCTAGTTCCACCACCTATAAAATATGTTAAAAATGAAAACTTAAATAAGGGTCAAATGATTACACTTGTAAAGGGACTTGAAGGCGCTACAGTCAAATCACAAATAAAAATTGAATACAAAGATGGGACTGTTGAGATAAAAGATATGGGAACTAGCAGGTATAATCCATTATCGGAATTAATAGAGACCAATTGATTTATTAGATTAAAGTTCTATTTAGTGGGTATAGTTTATATATAACCAAAAATGTTCAAGGAGGTATTATTATGGATAAAGAAAAAAGATTTGTTGAAGAAGATAATGTAAACATACAATGTGACTTGCCAGACAATGATAGAAAAGCGAATAAAGCTAAGGCTAATCCTGGAAAAGAAGGTTCACACAAAGCTTTCAGAGAACCAAAGATTGAAAACACTCAAACAGACGTATACTATGATACTGAATGTAAACTACCTGATTCAAAAGTTGCTGTACCAACCTATGATGCAGTTGTGGAAGCTAAAGAATGGGTAGACGACGCAAATAGAAAATAAAATAATCTCTAACTACTAATAGCCTGTATAGGCTATTTTTTTTAATCTAATCCTCTATTTCCCCATTGTCTAGGAAGGTGAACATTCAGTTATTCTGATAATATTGCAAATGATACTTATATAAAATGTAATAATGTTTCATGATAAAAGCCATACTATTCATACAAGATCGAAAGGATGAAATGTATGACTAGCAAAAACACTATTTCTGAAATTATAAATGCAACACGAAAGATTGAAAAAAATAATCATAATAATATAGAATATACATCCAATATATCTTCACTGATTAATGGAAATGATCTAGAACAAGTTGTTGATAAGGAATTAGAAGATAGATTAAAAAACTTAAATAGACAAATAAACGATATCAATAAACTCACAGCAGACTTGTTAAATGATTTATCCATGAGACATAATTAAGAAGAATATTATTATTTTGAACCCTCTATTGGAATCCATTGAAAAAGTATCATTTTATCCCTTATGTCATTCTCCTGTTTCGATATATTCCAGATCTGACCTATCACTTTGGATGACAAACTAGGACCTTATCAGTGATCAGATTATTTGGGCATTTTATTCATGAAAAATAATACTGTTTTCAATTGACAAAAGCCTTAAAATATGATGATATAGTATTAATCAATAATTTTAAGGAGGATAAAATATGGAAGGAGACGCTGGACCCCAGATCGCAGGACAACTGCTATTAATCTTTATATTAATAATGATTAATGCTTTTTTTGCTGCATCTGAGATAGCAATGATATCTGTAGACAAAAAGAAGTTAGCAACACAGGCAGAGGATGGTAACATAAAAGCAAAGATGTTATTGGATCTACTGAATAAACCTTCAAGGTTTTTATCCACTATACAAGTAGGCATTACATTTGCAGGATTTTTTACTTCTGCATTAGCAGCAGTTGGAATATCTGATGACTTAGGTAGATTTTTACAAGGCTTTGGTGTTCCCTTCGCAAAGGATGTTGCAATTATTTCAGTAACAATATTACTAGGATATATTACTTTAGTTTTTGGAGAGTTGGTACCAAAAAGAGTAGCCCTGCAACATGCTGAAAAATTCTCCTTGTTCTCTGTAAAAACCATTAGCTTAACAGCTAAATTCATGAAGCCCTTTGTAGCCTTTCTATCTATTTCTACAAATGTAGTATTACGTTTATTAGGAATTAGCACTGAAGGTGTCGAAGAGAAGGTGACACGGGAAGAAATTCGATCCATAGTTGAAGTTGGACAAGAACAAGGTGTTATCAATCCAGTCGAAAGAGAAATGATTGATAGTGTCATTAGTTTTGATGATAAATTAGCAGAAGAGGTTATGACGGCAAGAACAGAGGTATTTATGATTGACATAGAAGATCCTTTGGCAGAATATCTTGAAGAGATGTTAGAACTAAAATACTCTAGAATTCCTGTTTACGAAGATGATCTTGATAATATACTAGGTGTACTCTACTTAAAAGACTTTTTAAAGGAAGCTTATAAGGTAGGCTTTGACAATATTGATATCAAAAAAATCCTTCGCCCAGCTTATTTTATTCCTGAGCGAAAAAATGTCAATGATTTATTTAATGAACTTCAGGCTAATAGGGGACACATGGCTTTGTTAATCGATGAATATGGTGGTTTCACAGGTATAGTTACCATGGAGGATCTTATAGAAGAGATTATGGGAGATATTGATGATGAATATGATCACGATGAACCTGATCTTAGAAAAATTGATGATAACAATTACAAGGCCAAAGGTACAATATCCATAAAAGAGTTAAATAGTAATCTAGGGACAAGTTTAGATGATGGCTCTGAGGATTATGATACCTTGGGAGGTCTTTTGATCGATTTAATAGGCTATATACCTGATGATGGAGACCAAGACATAGTTGCTGTCTGTGATGACATCGAGTTCCACATTGAAGAGATTAGCGAGAGAAGGATTCAATTAGTACATATTGTACTTAGAGATGATGAAGCAGAATTATTAGATGAAGAAAAAGATTTAAAAAAATAATAAGGTTAGCTTCTGATTTACAGGAAGCTAACCTTAAATATTTTCTCTTATTATAAATCAATCTTCTTTTCAATTAAATAACCAGTTGATATAAAAGCTGCTACATAGACCAATACTTCAGCTAAGACACGAGTAAGACTGATATAGGTAAGAATTGAAGTAACTTCCATAACTGCATCCGGATGTATATTATATGATTGATTTAACCATGGAGCAGACATACTGCTTATTTTTAAATTTACCAAATCAAAGTATAGTGGTAGTTCAAAACCTATCCTTGTAGTTAAATAACTAGATAGAGCAGCAATTATAATAAATATAATAAACCATAAACCACCTATTTTTCTATTTCTAACACTTACCCTTCCTAAAGCCATTGAGAAAAATATTAGTATAAGAGTACCAAATAGTGATATACCGCCTAATAATAAATGTACTGGTACAACCCTCAATAATACACCTAAACTATATCTACCTATAATAAACTCAAGTACTTCTTTTAATATATTCCAATCCAAATCAAATAAAATTGTAGCCAATAATAAATTATATAAGGTCATAACTAATGCAAGGACTAGGATCCACAATACAGCCACCACTAATTTTGCACCTAGTATCTGATTTCCTGTCAATGGCAAGGTAAAGGTTAAATAACCCCTATCCTCATATAATTCATTCCTAAAAGATCCTATGATACGGAAAAATGCTACTAAAAATGCACCAAACATTACAAGAATTGCTACTATCAAGAGAAAATCCGTTAAATTAAATGCTCCACTAGTATCTGGGTAAATTCTATTGGTTTCTTGCAATAATTTCCCTTGTATAATTGTTGATGCGATAATAATTATTGCTAATATCCCTAAAATAAATCTATAGTTTCCTTTTATCTCATATTTGATAAATTTTCTCATCACCAACACCCCCTATCCAAATATCTCTTTGTAAAGATCATCTATCTGCATGCCTCTTTCTTCTCTTAGGACTTCTGCATTTCCCTCTAAATCTATGACACCTTCATTTAAAAATATAACTTCATCAAATACCTTCTCTATATCTCTTACTAAATGAGTTGTGATAATCATAGTACTATCTTCATTATAATTATTGATAATAGCATCCAGTATCTGGTCTCTTGCCACTGGGTCTACCCCTGCTATAGGCTCATCAAGTATATAAACCTTTGCTTTTCTAGATAAAACTAGTGTAAGATTCAATTTTTCATTCATCCCTTTAGATAAGGCTTCTATCTTCATACCTCTATCTAATTTCATAAAATCTAATAGCTCATAAGCTTTTTCTTGGTCAAAATCCTTGTAAAAGTCCTTGTAGAAGTTAATAGCGTCCTCTACCTTCATCCATTTATATAAAAAATTCCTATCTGGTAAATATGACACTACTGACTTTGTATAAGCACCTGGACTCTTACCATCAATCAGGATCCCCCCCTTGGACTGCCTAAGGATACCTACTATGATTTTTATTAGGGTAGTCTTACCACTTCCGTTAGGTCCTAAAACCCCTATTACTTTTCCCATTTTAATATTTAGATTTATATCATCCAGAGCCTTTTTGTTTAAATATGACTTGCTAAGACTCTTAATCTCAATTATATTTTCCACTATTATACCTCCCCTACCTTTGTATTTACCATATCAACTATATCATCAGAGTTGAATCCTAACTGTTTCATCTCACTTATGAAATTACTTATTATATCTGATGCCATTTCTTTTTTTAGATTTTTAATAATCTCCACGTCCTCAGTAACAAATGTCCCCATACCCCTCTGTGTGAAAACCAATCCTTGTCTTTCTAACTCTTGATAGGATCTTTGTACAGTATTAGGGTTTACCTTCAACTTAGTAGATAATTCACGAACAGAATTCAATTTATCTCCCTCCTTCAACTCTCCGCTAATTATTTCTTTCTTTAAATAATCCATTATCTGAATATATATAGGTAGATTATTGTTGAAGTCCATTTTTTCACCTCCATATTTAATTGTTTCAGTGTATTAATTACATAGTACACTAATCCGCAAATGCTGTCAAGGGTTTTTATTATTTTTCATAAAAAAATAAGCCCTTAGGCTTAAGTTTAAAAAAGTATTATTTTATGCCTTTTGTCATTTTGAGCCTTAGGAAGAATCTTGTGTTTTCAATACATTCAAGATCCGACCTTTCACCCAGGATGACAGAACAGTGCATATCCTATATATTCATTTTTCTGGACTTATCCGCACATGCTTTCATAGCTTCTATGATAGATGCCCTAAATCCATTTTTCTCTAAACTAGCTACTGCTTCTATAGTAGTGCCTCCAGGTGAGCATACATTGTCTTTTAGTTTAGCTGGGTGGGTATCTGTTTCCAAAACCATCTTCGCTGCTCCAAGGACCGCCTGAGCAGCCATAGTATATGCTTGTGACCTTGGTATGCCTTCTAAGACTGCTGCATCTGCCATTGCCTCAATTAATATATATACATATGCTGGGGACGATCCACTCACTGCGGTAAATCCATCCATTAACCTCTCTTCTATTATCTCTACTTTACCAAAGGAAGAAAGGATTTCAAGTATGCTTTCTAACTCTTCCTTTGTAAACCTATCTCCAGGTGATATGGCAGTCATTCCTTCACCTACCATTGCTGGTGTGTTTGGCATTGCTTTTAGATATTTAGTAGCCTTATTTAAATGCTTGGCTAAAAAGTCAGAGCTTATACCTGCTCCTATGCCAATCACTACACTATCTTCTTTAATATAATCCTTTATTTCATTAATTACATCTTCATATAGGTATGGCTTTACTGCTAATATCAGATAATCAGACTCTCTTGCTACTTCAATATTATCCCTAGTAAGCTTTATATTATATCCTTCTAATATATTCTCTTTCAAAGGTAATCTTCTATTTGATGCCCTTATATTATCAACGGGAACTATCTCAGATTTCACTAAACTGTTGATCATGGCTTGTGCCATATTCCCACAACCAATAAAACCTATTATCTTTTCCATAAAACCCCTCCAAACAATCAATTTATGATTAGATTATATCATATAGGATGGATTAGGACATAAAAAAAGGAGCAAATTGCCCCTTTTAGGTAAATATTTACTATTATCTTTTCTCTGCCATAGGATCTGATATGATTTCATATCCTCCAAAACTGGCAACTGTAATCATTATTGCATTTATTATAGTTAGTAGAATACCCTGAAGACCAGATTCCCTTGCAAATACAAATGTAAGTATCAATGCAATTATAAATGTGTAAAATCGTACTAGGCTATCACCAAATCTTTTCTTCACAATTGATTTTGTAAATTGCACTATTATCAATACAGCCATTGTTAGTCCGACAAATGTAGTCATAGTTTCTGCAGTCATAAAATCCTCAAACATAGTCCCGCCCCCTTATAGTTGTACTTAATAAAATATTATGCTACAAGAGACACGATTATGAAGTTTATATGACTTTTTTAAATAATTTCCCTTATTAAATCTTCATCTATATTTCCACCTGTTAAGACTATGGCTACATTCCTTCCATCAAATAGGCCAGGATTTTTCATCACAGCTCCAACCCCTATGGCACCAGCTGGCTCCACTATTAGCTTTTCTTTCAAGAGAAGATGAGCGATTGCCTTCCTAATATCTTCTTCTTGGACCAATATAATATCATCTATGCAATTTTTAGCCATCTTGTAAGGTATATAGCCTACTCCTCCAATTAGGGCATCGCATATGGATTCCTCTGTAGGGTAGGTTTCATAGAATATGTCATCCTTTAATGAAGCTACCATAGCAGGACAAGCTGCAGTTTGCAGACCAATTACCTTTATATTAGGATTGATACTTTTAGCAGCTATAGAAATACCTGTTATGATTCCACCACCACCTATAGGAACTAATATAGTGTCTATATTCGGATTTTCTTCTAATAGTTCAAGTCCTATAGTTCCCTGGCCTGATATGACCTCTTGGTCAGAGCTAGAGTCTATAAAGATGGCTCTACTTTTTCTAATTTTCCCCATAGCTATAACATTAGTTTCATCAAAGTTTATCCCCACTTGGTCTACATTGGCTCCATAATATTTAATCTTATCAACCTTAGTTTTAGGTGTGGTTCTAGGTACATATATACTAGCATTATCTATCCCTA
>CAZXWU010000053.1:0-9599 GCA_964644495.1 uncultured Tissierella sp. | reverse complement strand
TTTTCCCCTGTTATGGTTTCCATTTCCAAGAGATAATTTGATAGTTCAGCTAATTTCATTCTATTATTTTCTAATATATCTATGGCTTTTTTATGTGCTGATTTTATAATATTCAATACTTCTTCATCTATTTTAGATGAGGTTTCAGGTGAGCATGCTAGTGCCGGGTCTCCACCTAGATATTGATTTGACATGGTTTCTAATGCCATCATATCAAAGTTTTCACTCATACCATATCTTGTAACCATTGCCCGGGCAATTTTAGTTGCCTGCTCTATATCATTGCTGGCACCTGTAGTTATTGATCCAAATACGATCTCCTCTGCTGCCCTACCTCCACATATGGTGACAATCTTGTTAAATAACTCATCCCTTGATAAGAGTACATTTTCATCTTCTGGAACTTGCATTGTATAGCCTAAAGCTCCTGATGTACGAGGAATTATGGTTATCTTGTGGACTGGATCTGAATCAGTTTGGAGCGCTGCTACTAGAGCATGGCCAATCTCATGGTAGGCAACTATTCTTTTTTCCTTTGGTGATATAACAGCACCTTTTCTTTGGTATCCTGCTATTATCACTTCTACGGATTCTTCGAAGTCATCTTGATTTGCTTTATCTCTACCATTTCTAACAGCCCTCAAAGCTGCCTCATTTACTATATTAGCTAACTCTGCACCTGAAGCTCCTGCAGTAGCTCTAGCAACTTGCCTATAATCAACATCGTCTTCTGTTTTTATATTTTCAGCATGAACCTTCAATACAGCTTCCCTACCTGCCAAGTCTGGTAGTTCAACTGGTATACGTCTATCAAATCGTCCTGGTCTAAGTAGAGCAAGATCTAAGGATTCTGGTCTATTTGTAGCTGCTAATATGACTACACCTTGTTTGCCATCGAAACCATCCATCTCTGTTAATAATTGATTTAGAGTTTGCTCTCTTTCATCATTTCCACCTAAACCGGCTCCATCTCTTTTCTTACCTATAGTATCAATCTCGTCAATAAATACTATACATGGAGCCTTCTCTTGAGCTTGTTTAAATAGATCTCTAACCTTTGCAGCTCCCATACCTACAAACATCTCTACGAATTCTGAGCCTGATATAGAGAAAAATGGCACATCCGCTTCACCAGCAACTGCTCTTGCTAGTAAGGTCTTTCCTGTTCCAGGAGGCCCTACTAAAAGTGCCCCCTTTGGCATGATGGCCCCAATACCTTGGTATTTCTTTGGATTGTGTAGGAAATCTACAATTTCATATAGGGCTTCCTTTGCCTCATCTTGGCCTGCTACATCATCAAAGGTCTTTCCTGTCTGAGCAGGTACATATACCTTGGCGTTACTCTTGCCAAAGGACATACCACCCATTCTTTTCTGCATTGAACGGGACATTATTTGTCCAATCCCTATGAATAATAATAAAGGACTCAATCTAATTAGTAGATTTACCAATGGATGCAATTCTTCAGGTACAACCTTACCAAAATTGACTACTCCAGCATCTATAAGCCTATTTGTCAAATCCTGATCTGGCATTATCCCAGTTGAATATACTATTTCTTCAGTGTCTTCTGTAGATGTTAGGAATATTTGAGTCTCAGTTACTTCTACTTTCTCTACTACCCCATCGTCTACCATCTGTAAAAATGCCCCATAGTCTATCTCTTCAATTTCTGTTTCTAATAATCTTGGAAATAAAAATGTGTTCAGAGCCATTACCACAAGCATAGCTATTATGTAGTAAAATATCAGGGGTTTTCTGGGCATGTTTTTATTATCTTTATTATCTTTATTATCTTTGTCGCTTTTCATTTATCATACCTCTTCCTATTAAGTTTTTTGGTTTTGTTAGCTTTGCAAACTTTCCATTCTATAAAAATTACCATTCTTTAATGATGGCCATACTAAATATACCCAACCTTGCCTTAAAAATAACAAATATTTTATTCAATGTATTTAGTCTATTATATCAAATAAAGGCTGATAATATTGATAACAAAAAAGAAACCCAAATTTTTGAGTTTCCTTTTATCCTTACTATAAGTGTTAGTCTTCTTCTATCAAAATTGCATCAGTTGGGCAAGAATCTGCTGCTTCTTGTGCTTCTGCTTCATTGTCAGCTGGCACTGGGTCAGCGATTACTATAGCTATATCTTCGTCATCCATCTCAAATACTTCTGGACATATAGTTACACATAGTCCACAACCAATACAAGCATCTCTATCAACAATTGCCTTCATTTGTATCCCTCCATTAATAGATTATCGAATACTCTATACACATTCACATTATAATTCTTTAGATTGAGAAAATCAAGAAAATATTTCCTTGTTCAATATTATTACAATAAACCTGTAAAAGTATTCATCTATTATTAGCCACCTAGATATGACTTTTGAACTAAGTCGTTATCTAAGAGTTCAGCTGCTGTACCTTCTAGTTCGATTGAACCGTTTTTTATTATATATGCCCTGTCTGCACTTTGTAAGGCCATCTTTGCATTCTGTTCTACTAATAATACTGTAGTGCCATCTTGATTTATATTTTTAATAATATCAAATATCTCATTTACTATTATAGGAGCTAAACCCATGGAAGGTTCATCTAGTAACAATAATCTTGGCTTCGACAAAAGTGCACGACCTATAGCCAACATCTGTTGTTCTCCACCTGATAGGTTAATGGCATGTTGACTTTTTCTTTCATATAGTATAGGAAATAAGTCATATATCTTCTTTATATCCTTATCTATTTGCCCTTTATCTACTCTTGTATAGGCTCCGACTTCTAAATTTTCTAATACGGACATAGTTGAAAATACTCTTCTTCCTTCTGGCACATGAGAAATTCCCATCTTTACAATCTCTGATGCATGCTTATTTGAAATGCCTTGGCCTTCAAATAATATTTCACCTGATCTTGCCTTTTCTAAACCTGATATAGTCCTTAAGGAAGTAGTTTTACCTGAACCATTGGAACCTATTAGGGTGACTATTTCACCATAATTTACCTTCAGGCTTACATTCTTTAAAGCATGGATTCCACCATAAAAAACATTTAAATCTTTTAATTCTAGCAAGTGCTACTCACCTCCAAGGTAGGCCTTGATTACGTCTGGATTGTTTTGTATTTCTTCTGGCTTTCCTTTTGCCAATAACTTACCATAATTAAATACAAATATATCGTCACATAAATCCATTACCAATGACATATCATGCTCTATTAATATAACTGTCAAATCAAATTCTTCTCTTATCCATTTTATCAAATTCGTAAGCTCTTTTGTTTCTTGAGGATTCATGCCTGCAGCTGGCTCATCTAACAATAATAACCTAGGCTTGGAAGCTAAGGCCCTAGCTATTTCAACTTTTCTTTGTTCTCCATATGGTAGGTTCTTTGCCAATACATCCTTTTTATCATATAGATTAAAAGTTTTTAGAGTCTCAACAACTTCTTCATATGCTTTTCCTTCATATTTGAAAAAGCTTGGCAATCTAAACAAGGATGTAAATAGATTATATTTAAAATTATTGTGATATCCTATCAAAACATTATCTAGTACTGTCATATCCTTAAACAAGCGTATATTTTGAAATGTTCTTGCCACTCCATAATCAACCATCTTTGAAGGCTTAAAATTAGAGGATGATACTTCACGTTTTAGTTTATAAACTATATCCCCTGAACTTGGACTATAAATACCTGTTAATAGGTTAAAAAACGTGGTTTTACCAGCTCCATTAGGCCCTATTAGTCCTACTATTTGGCCTTCTTCAATACTCATATTTATATTTGATACAGCTTTTACACCACCAAATGATTTATATAGATTATTTACTACTAGCATTTCCACTTATAACACCCTCCCTATTAAACAGTTTAAATTCCTTGTCTCCCATCAAACCTTGTGGTCTATAGACCATTATTAAAAATAGTATTACTGCATAGATAACCATTCTAAGTTCCGGTACACCTTGCAAAAATATTGATATCACCGATAGGGCAATTGCACCTACTATGGATCCGGTAATGCTACCCATTCCACCAAATACTACGATAACCAATATATCTACAGACTTCATAAATCCAAATGAGTCTGGTTTAATAAAGAAGAAATAATTTGCATAGAGTGCTCCTGCAATTCCTGCCAAGAATGCTCCTATAGTAAATACTAGTATCTTATAATAAGCTGTATTTACCCCCATTGCTTCGGCAGCTATTTCATCTTCTCTTATGGAAATACAAGCTCTGCCGTGATAAGATCTTACAAAGTTATGAGCAATAAATATTGTTCCTATGACACAAAAGTATAACCATGTCCAATTGGTATAACGTGGTATATCGTTTAAACCTATGGCTCCTCCGATGTAAGTATTGTTCAGTCCTACGATTTTTACTATTTCAGCAAAACCTAGAGTTGCTATTGCTAGGTAATCTCCCTTCAACCTCAAAGTTGGTATACCTATCAATAGACCTGCCAAAGCTGCAGCTAATGCCGCTACTACAATCCCAACTATAAATGGCATACCTAGTTTTGCAGTCATGATTCCTGAAGCATAAGCACCTATTGACATAAATGCAGCATGGCCTAAGGAAAACTGTCCTGTAAAACCTGTGATAAGATTTAAGCCCATAGCCAAAATTATATTGACTCCTATGACAACCATATTTAATTGTATATAAGAATCTATGATACCTAGATTCATCAACAATCCTACTAGTAGATATATACCTATAATCAATATTAATGTAATTATATTTTTCTTACTTAATAGTTTCATGCCACCCATCTCCTTACACCTTCTCCTTAGTATTAACCCCAAATATCCCTGTAGGTTTGACTAAGAGGACAATTATCAAAATGGCAAATGCTACAGCATCCTTATATAAGGATCCACCTAATGCGCTAACACTTGTCTCAGTAACACCTAGGAAGAATCCACCAAACACAGCTCCTGGAATATATCCTATTCCTCCGATTACTGCAGCTATAAAAGCTTTTAGTCCTGGCCCTGCTCCCATTAATGGGTTTATTGTGTTGTAGTATGCTCCAACTAATACACCTGCTGCTCCTGCTAAGGCTGAACCTATGGCAAAGGTAAAGGATATGGTCTTATTCATATCAATTCCCATCAATTCAGCAGCATCTCTATCAAGGGCAACTGCTCTCATAGCCTTTCCTGTCTTAGTTTTGTGAACTATATACTGTAATAAAACCATCAATAATATTGTTATAACTAAAATATAGATGTTTTTTATATCTATAACTGCTCCTGTTCCAAATAAATTGATCTGCTGATTTGGTAATATATTTGGATATGATCTGGTTTCAGGTCCTACAAAATACATCATTCCATATTGTAAAAATAATGAAACACTTATTGCAGTTATTAATGCTGCAATTCTCGTAGAATTTCGCATCGGTTTATATGCAACCTTTTCAACAACCACACCTAATAAGCTAGATAAAATCATAGAAAGTATAAGTGCGGGAAAAAAACTTAAGCCTAAATATGTGGTTACAAAAAATCCTACATATGCACCCACCATGTATATTTCACCATGGGCAAAGTTAATCAATTTTATAATTCCATAAACCATAGTATATCCTAGAGCAATAAGCGCATATATACTGCCTAGAGATACTCCATTTATAATTTGTTGTATAATCTGTTCCATTATCATCACTCCATCTATCATGCATAAATTCCTAAATTTAATACTTATAGGTGGAGCTATGCTCCACCTTTTAATTTGTTTTTATTTTTTAAGGTTCTAACTTTTTCAAGAAAGTTGGTTGACCATCTACTAACTCAAGTATTGTAACTGCTTTAATAGGGCTATGGAATTCGTCCATTGAAAGTGTACCTGTAATTCCTGCAAAGTCCAGTGTTGCTGCCATTGCGTCTTTGATCTTCTCAGGACTTGCTTCTCCAGCTCTCTCAACTGCATCTGCAAAGAAATATCCTAAATCATATCCTAAAGCATGAAAAGCACCTGGTTCCTTGTTGAATTTCTCATTAAATGCTTCTCTAAACTCTACTACTTCTTGGGATGTATCCATTGGTGAATAGTGATTAGTGTAATAAACATCATTCAAGGCCTCTGGTCCTGCTAAGTCTAATATATCTGGGGAATCATAGCCATCTCCACCAAGTATTGGTACATCTATACCTAGTTCCCTAGCTTGCCTTATTATCAATCCGACTTCTTCATAATAACCTGGTACCAATAACACATCAGGATTAGCTGCCCTTATATTAGTTAAAACTGCTCTAAAGTCTGTTTCTTTTGATTGATAAGCTTCTTCAGCCACTACTGCACCACCTAGGCTTGAGAATTCCTCTCTAAAGCTATTTCCGATACCTACACTATAATCACTTGTGTTTTCAACTAAGATTGCTGCATTAGTAAATCCAAAATCATCATAAGCAAAATTTGCCATTGTCACACCTTGATAAGAGTCGCTAAAGCAAGTTTTGAATATGTATTCTCTTACATTGCCATTGCTATCAACTGTTACATCATCAGCTGTTGCAGATGCTGATACTAAAGGCACTTGGTTTTGAGTAGATACTGGAATTGCACCTTTTGTATTCCCAGAGGTAGCTGGTCCCAATATAGTCACCACATTTTCTCTAGTGATCAATCTTGTTGATATATTTGCTGCCTCAGCACTATCTGAAGTATTATCCATCTTTACTACTTCGATTTGTTTACCTAATAAACCACCATTTGCGTTGACTTCTGCTAAAGCCATTTCAACACCATCAGAAAGATCTGTACCATATGATGCCGCATTACCTGATAATTCATAATTCAAGCCTACTTTAATTGTATCTCCATCTACTGAGCCTTCATTTGAACACCCTATAAGAAAACTTCCCATCATCACAACTACTAAGACTAAAGACAACATCTTTGATTTTTTCATTTATAAACACTCCCTCTTTTTTTTACTTTGATATCCGATAAATAATTTAATATAATTCCAATGTCACTAATGACAACCACCCCCGAAAAAGTTATAATAAAAGCCTCTATTATATACATGTATATAATAGAGGCGCAATAGCGCGTTACCACTCTAAGTTATAGGACCCTCACGGATAGCTAACTCTCTAGGTTCTGACAAACCTTGGCCTTTTAATGTAGGCTAACATCATAACTTACTTGCTTCAGTTATGAGACTCCGAAGTGATTTATTATCTATCAGGCACAATACTGGCTCCCACCATTTCCAGCTCGCTTAGATTTTGCTTATTGACAGTTTTTTCTTCATCACAGTCTTAGATATTTTTTTAATTTTTTAGTGCTTTAATACCTTAATTGCTTAATCTCTAAATTAATTAATTTCTATTACTTTAACACCCTAAAGGAACTTTGTCAACACTTTTTACAAAGTTTATTTTATATTTTCAAAAAACTTTGCAAATATTGATATGACAACGTTTTCTCCATGTTTTGTAATTTAACTTTGTATATTTTTACTATTATTCCCAATGATCCATTGTAGTAATTTTTCTTTTAGTATAATTATTAGATTATTGTAAAAAATAAGATATAATTATAAAAATTGGAGGATCGCAATGAATGATATAAATTTATTTAAAAACAAAACTCAATCCTATTGGATTTCTTCTACAAATTCCACAGATTATCCTACACTAAGTGAGGATATAGATACTGATATCGCTATAATAGGTGGAGGAATGGTAGGTATTCTATCAGCCTATCAATTAGAAAGACAAGGCTATGATATTGCTCTAATTGAAGCTGATAGACTGGTTCAATCTACAACAGCCCACACAACTGCCAAACTAACATCCCAGCATGGTCTAATATATCAAAAAATTATAAGTCAAATGGGTAAAGAGCTTGCCTTTCAGTATGCCAGAGCCAATGAATCATCCATAAGCCTAGTAAAGAAAATTGCAGATGAGAATAATATAGATTGTGATTATGAATCTCAATCTCACTACATCTATACTCAGGATGATGAATATTTAGGTCAAATTGAGAATGAAGTTGAAGCCGCCAGGTCCTTGGGTATAGATGCTGAATTAATTTATAAGATTCCCTTACCATTAGATATAAAAAAGGGAGTAATGTTTAAAAATCAGGCCCAGTTCCACCCAAGAAAATTTTTACTTTCTTTAGCTGAAATTGTAAATAAAGGTGAAGTATCTATATATGAGAAAACTAGAGCTATAGAATTAAATAAAGAGAATGATAGATATGTGGTCACTACAGGTGATGGAAATAGGATAAGTGCAAATAAGGTTATCATAGCTACTCATTACCCATTTTATAATAAAAAGTCTATGTATTATGCCAGACTATATGTTGAAAGGTCATATATATTGGCCATCAAGGCCAAGGAAAAATTTCCAGGTGGTATGTACATAAATGCTGAAAGCCCTCCACGTTCTTTAAGATATCATCCCACTGATGATGGGGAGTTAATTTTAGTAGTTGGTGAAAAACACAAGGCAGGTCAGAGTGAAAATACAAACCGTCACTATGAGGCTCTATTTGATTTTGCTAAGGATATTTTTACACTTGAGGATATACCTTATCGGTGGTCAGCACAAGATTGCTTTACATTAGATGGGGTCCCTTATGTGGGACAGTATGCAGCTGATACACCTAATCTATATGTGGCTACAGGCTTTGGAAAATGGGGTATGACTAATAGTGTAGCTGCATCAATAGTTTTAAGGGATTTGATTAGCAAAGAGGAAAGTCCTTGGGGTGAAGTATATAACCCTTCACGTAAAACAATTGTGGCTTCCTCCAAGAATTTCCTTGTTCAAAATATAGATGTGGCCGAGCAATTAATTGAGGGAAAGCTCAATAATAAAGACAAGGAGATTGAGTTGATGCCTGGTGAAGCAATGTTAGTCGAAGTAGATGGTGGCAAGGTAGGAGCATTTAGGGATGAAGATGGTAAGCTCCATTTAGTAAATACCACATGTACTCATATGGGATGTGAATTGAAGTGGAATAAGGCTGAACAGTCTTGGGATTGTCCCTGTCATGGTTCTAGGTTTTCCTATACAGGTGATATACTACACGGACCTGCAGTCAAGCCTTTGACCTTTGATAGGGATGTAAATACATTGGGCAAGGTTATAAAAGAGGATTATTAATATTGTAAAGCTATAAAAAGCATCTTAAACATTTAGTTTAAGATGCTTTTAAAATTATTTTTCATAGCTCACTAGGGATTTAACATAGTATTGACCTAATTGGTCTCTACCTTTTAAATTCTCTAATTCTATTAAAAATTCCATAGCTACCACTTGACCACCTAAGGATTCTATCAATTTAGCCGCTGATAATACCGTTCCACCTGTTGCCAATAAATCATCTACGATTGCTATTCTATCACCCTTATCTATTGCATCAGTGTGAATTTCAAGAGTGTTTGTACCATATTCTAATTTATATTCATTGCTAGCAATTTCACCCGGTAGCTTGCCCGGCTTCCTAACTGGTATGAAGCCTACACCTAGTGCATATGCTACTGCAGCACCAAATAAAAAACCTCTAGCCTCAGGCCCTACTATGTAGTCAATATCTTTTCCTCTCAGGTC
>CAZXWU010000052.1:5377-9792 GCA_964644495.1 uncultured Tissierella sp. | reverse complement strand
CACTACAAATTGGGTTAAACACGGTCATTTCCCGCAGACAATCAACACAAATTCATTTACTCATTTCATTCGTATGAATTTGGAGATTGGTTGCGTTTGACCTACCATCAATTTGTAAAAAAATCACTACAAATTGGGTTAGGTCATAAAAAAAATCTTTCATCCCTACAAACATAGCTATAGCTGTGTTTGTAGGGACGAAAGATTATATCCGCGGTACCACCCTAATTATGACCAAAAGTCATCTCTTCAATCAGACCTAACAGTCCTATCCCCTGTAACGATGGGCTTTCGTATTCGTCTACTCATGATTTTTCAACGAATCTGCTTAGGAGTGTATATTACATATCTTGTTATTGTTGGTTTTCACCCTTCCCAACTCTCTAATAATAATCAATGATATCTTTCTCTCCATCATAGCATTTAAACTTAGAATCAATCTTAATACTTTAACCTGATAATGTCAAGAACTATTTTTAAAGTATTTAAATGAACAAAGGGGACGTGAAACTTTGTTCACCTATTGTGAAGGATCTTATGTTTTAAACATTTAAGATTCTTCGCAAAAGTTCAGAATGAAGTGAAATAGAATCTAAGAGGATATAATCTAAAGTTTAGCTATTTAGTTTTATTAAATTTAATATAAATCTATTTCCCAACTCTAACTGCATCTTTAAGAATGGGTAAATTTTCGTCTAGTCCTAGAGCTTGCATTGTTTTTTCATTTACAGTAACTATGGTTTTCTCAGCTGTTCCAACAGGGATATCTGATACAGATATATTATCTACTAATATCTCTTTAGCCATTTTAGCAGTTTGTTTACCTAATTCATAGTAGCTTAAACCATTAGTTATAAGTATTCCACCAGCAACTTGTGACTCTTCTGCACATATTGAGACCATATTGTTCTCTATAAGTTTATGAGTTACTAGTTCCACTGATGAAGCCACTAGATTGTCACTAAGAACATAAAGAGCATCAACTTTAGCAAGTAATGAATCTATGGCCTGTGCTATATCATTAATATTGTTAACACCTACAGCTTGAACCTCTAGGCCTGCCCCTGGTGCTAATCTTTTTACTTCTTCTAACTGTACTTGTGAGTTTGATTCGCTTGTATTATATAAGACGCCAATTGTCTCAATGCTAGGGTCCAACTCTTTGAACATGTCTAGTTGTTCCGCGGTAGGGGCCATATCTGATGTACCTGTTACATTTCCACCTACATTATCCCATGAGTCTACTATTTCAGCTTCAACTGGATCAGTTACTGCACTGAATAGAACTGGTATTTCTTGGGATACCTGTCTAGCACTTTGAGCAGCTTGAGTAGCTATTGCATATATAAGATCTACCCCATCACCAACAAACTTTTGAGATATAGCGACTGTAGTAGGGATATCTCCCTGAGCATTTTTATAATCAATTTTTGCATTAATACCTAATTCCTTTAATCCATCTTCAAACCCACGTCTAGCATCGTCCAATGCTGGATGTTCTGCTAATTGAACGATTCCGATATTATAGTCCTCATGACCTGATGTTGTTACCTGACCACCATCTGAAGAACAAGCTGTCAATAAAAGTGCACTTGCCATACCTAATGCCATTAATTTACTAATTATAACTTTTTTCATTTATAATTCCTCCTCAAATTTAAAAAAAATTCCTAAATCAAATCCTAACAACTTTATTTACAAACTTTACCTCCATGAATTTGGGATTCTTTGCAATAAAAAAATCTTTCGCTCCTATAAACACAGCATATAGTTGTGCTTATAGGGACGAAAGATTATATATCCGCGGTACCACCCTAATTATGACAAAAAAGTCATCACTTCAGACCTAACAGTCTTATCCCCTATAACGATGGGCCTTCGGGTTCGTCTACTTGAATTATCGTTTAACGAATCAGCTTAGGAGTGAATATTACATATCTTCTTAATGTTGGATTTCACCATTTCCAACTCTCTGTAAATAAGTTTCGATATCTTTCTCTCCATCAGAGCATTTATTTATTAGATAGTATATTAACACTTTACTGAGATGGTGTCAAATGTTTTTTAAAAATAAATTTATTATAATTTTAAATGAGTATTATAAATGTTGAAATTACAAGAGTATAGGTTGAAAAATAAATAAAAAATTATATTTATATATAAAGCATAGTAAAAAGTTCTTAAAAATTTTTATTGAATTTATATTGACATACATATATCAACTTGGTATATTGTATATATAGTATATATACAATATTTTAAATAGGGTGAAAAAAATGGATATTATAATCAGTAATGCAAATAAGAAACCAATATATGAGCAAATAGCTTCTCAGATAAAGAATATGATCATCAATGGAACACTTAATGAAGGCGATGCTTTACCTTCAATGCGTGGATTGGCACAAGAACTTAGAATCAGTGTCATAACTACTAAAAGAGCATATGAAGAGCTAGAGAGGGATGGATTTATTGAAACTGTAACAGGAAGGGGAAGCTTTGTTGCAGGAAAGAATTTGGAATTTATCCGAGAAGAACAATTACGTAGAGCAGAAGAATATCTTCTAAAAAGTGTAGATATAGCAAAAAGTAGCGGCATCACTTTGGAAGAGTTAATAGAAATATTGAATACTCTATATGAGGGGGAATAGGGATGGAAAATATATTAATTATTGATAATTTGTCAAAAGAATATGAAGGATTCACCTTAGATGAAGTCAGCTTCCAATTACCTAAAGGCTGTATCATGGGTCTAGTAGGAGAGAATGGAGCTGGAAAGACCACAATAATTAAACTAATATTTAATTTAATAAAAAAGAACGGTGGTGATGTCCAGATATTTGGGATGGATAATATCGGAAATGACCCTAAGATTAAAAATAGAATTGGAGTTGTACTGGATGAAAGTAATTTCCATGATAATCTGAGACCGAAGGATATCTCCATTATTATGAATAACATATATGATAATTGGGATAAGGAAAAGTTTGCAGAATATCTAGATAGATTTAAACTGCCTAAAGATAAGAAAGTAAAGGATTATTCGAAAGGTATGAAGATGAAGCTATCAATATCAGTAGCATTATCTCATGATCCTCAACTTTTAATTTTGGATGAGCCAACAGGTGGGCTTGACCCAGTGGTAAGAAGCGAGATTCTGGACATATTTTTAGATTTTATCCAAGATGAAGAAAAATCTATACTGTTTTCAACACATATCACCAGTGACTTGGATAAGATAGCAGATTATATAACTTTTATCCATAATGGAAGTATAATCTTCAGTGAGTCTAGAGAAGAGTTGGTTGACAATTATGGGATTATTAAATGCGGTATAAATGATTTCGAGAAGATAGATAAAGGTGATATTGTAGGCTACAGAAAAAATCGATTTGGCTATGAAATATTAGTTATCAACAAGGGGAAAAATAGAAGGAAATATAGAGATTATGTAATGGATAATGCAAATCTTGAGGATATTATGCTATTTTATATTAGGGGGGAAGGTAATTGAAAGGTTTAATTATCAAGGATGTTTTTAATTTAAAAAAAAGCATAGGTACAACTATATTTATGATTTTATTTTATACCATCTTTTCATATAATACTGGCAACATGAGTATGCTAATAGGAATGACAACAATTATTATGACAACAATGTCCATAACATCCATGTCCTATGATGACATGGCAAAATGGGATAGCTATGCTTTAGCAATGCCAATTACTAGGAGGGATATAGTCTTAAGTAAATATATACTATCCCTTGTATTAAGTGC
This sequence comes from uncultured Tissierella sp., assembly GCA_964644495.1. Lineage (GTDB taxonomy): Bacteria > Bacillota > Clostridia > Tissierellales > Tissierellaceae > JAAYTL01. Next base: position 6,013 of record CAZXWU010000052.1, on the reverse strand, counting down.
TTCAGCAACGATAATATCTAGCATATTTGCATTGGTCATTACCTATCTTAGAGAGGACACATTTGGAATAGAAAAAATTCAAGAAATACTTGTCATAGCATATATAGTCTTTGTCATATCTGTAGTATATGTATCTATAGTTTTCCCACTTATATTTAGGTTTGGAGTGGAAAATGCTCGTATTTTAATGCTAGGGTCCTATTTAATTCCTGCTGGAATGGTATATTTATTGTACAAAATGGAAGTTCAATTACCTAGTGAAGAACAACTAAGGATTATTTTATATGCCTCGCCAATAATTCTAATTCTTATATTGATTTTATCAGCATCAACTACCTTTGGAATTTATAAAAAGAAAGATATATAATTTAAATATACAAAGCTTGTTCATATTGAACAAAAGAGACGTGAAACTTTGTTCATATATTAAAAAAGGCTTGTAAAAACAGGCCTTTTCTGCATATAATTGAATAAATTAATCAAGTTTTCTAGGACACAAATGCTAAATCGTGACCCGCCGTGTGCCAAACAGTAGGAATTTCCAAAATCTTTGATTTTGTGTAATTCCACTGGAACGGTATCCCCAATTTCGCGTCCCTAATTTCGTAGGGCAAAAAGGACGTTTGTCCTTTGTCA
>CAZXWU010000052.1:0-5367 GCA_964644495.1 uncultured Tissierella sp. | reverse complement strand
GGGGTTGATGATTTGGAATTCAATAAAGATACAGTAATAGAGACAATATTGACTTTTACCTTGCTTGGTGGTATTGCTTTAGGAATTATGCTAGGGTATGAGTATTTCATTATAGTTCCCTTGGCTTTAATCGCCATAATTGTATTTAATAGGATGAAGAAGATTCGATTGATTCGAGAAGGTAAGGAGAGATTGAGGCAGCAATGGGGAAATGAGCATATCGAAAAAAGATCCATGGCTGATATTAGAAAATTATATGATTTTCTATATAAGGATAGGGATAAGTCTTTTGTTATAGATGATATTACCTGGAGAGATTTAAATATGGATTCTATATTTGCAAAGATAGACCATACCAAGTCTTTACCTGGTATGAATTATCTATATAATATACTCAGAAATCCACTCTTTGATAAATCAGAACTTCAAAATAGAAATAAAATTATCGACTCATTTAAGAACAATAAAAATATTTCTATAGAAATCCAATGGCCCTTATCCATATTAGGCAAAACAGACAAGGCAGATGTATTCTTTTATTTTGAAAACGGACTAAATGTGAGGACAAATAAATTAGTTCTCTATAGAATTTTATCTGTACTATCCTATTTATCTTTAGCATTATTGATAGTCAATCGACAAATTGGATTTACAGTATTCATGCTTATACTAGCTATAAATGCAAGTATATATCAGAAAAATAAAAATCGTGTATACGAAGAAATTGAAGCCTTCATATATCTAGGAAATTTAATAAAATGTTTAGACACTATATCCAAACTCAAAACACCTGGAATTACCATAGATAATGATAGGATAAAGTATTTATTAAAAAGAACAAACAAAATATATAAAAATATCTCTAAATTAAATACCAGTGCATATGGAACTAGTGATTTGAAGATAATGATGGACTATATCAATATGGTAAGTCTACGAGAGACTTTGGTATTCTATAAAACAGTGAATATGGTCAATGAAAGTAAAGAAGACTTTATTGAAATTTATAAGTTAATAGGGGAGATAGATGCATATATTTCCATAGCATCATACAAAGATGGACTTGAATATTACTCTGAGCCAAATTTAATAGAGGATAATAAAAGTTCCTACCTATATGCTAAAGAATTATATCATCCATTATTAGATGATCCAGTACCATATACTTATGAACTTAAAAACAGAGGGGCCTTAGTTACCGGTTCCAATGCATCTGGGAAATCTACATATTTAAGAAGTATAGGGGTCAATGCTCTCTTTTCCCAGACTATGTATCTAGTTTTGGCTAAGGAATATAGGGCAAATTATTATAAACTATTAACTTCAATTGGGACAACGGATAGTATCGAAGATGGAGATAGCTATTTTATGACAGAAGCAAAATCCTTAAAGAGGATAATAGATAGATTAGATCAAGACAGCCCGGTACTATGTATATTAGATGAAATATTTAGAGGGACAAATACTTTAGAAAGAATAAATGCTGCAAAGGAAGTACTGGATTATATGATAGATAGAAATTCCCTAGTAGTTGCAGCTACGCATGACTTAGAATTGACTACTATGGTAAATGATAAATTCGATAATTATCACTTCCAAGAAGATATCAAGGAGAATGATATAGAATTTGACTATGTATTAAGAAAAGGACCTGCTACCAGTAGAAACGCTATTGCCATCCTAAAGTATTTAGGCTATCCAAAAGAAATTTATGATAATGCAGATAGAAAAGTGGGGATGTATGAAGCAGAGAACAAGAAAAATAAAGCTAGAATTTCTGGCAAGTTTTAGCCTATTAAAAAAACAAGACAAGTGAAAAGTTCCCTTGTCTTGTTTTTGGGAATTACTCTTTATTGATAGCCCACTCAGGTCTATCTAATGGTTTATTAAGTTTTCCGATTTCTTTGGCTGTAAAGCCTTCAAGTATAGCGTTATCAGGGAAATTATCTCTTTGTTTTACTAAAGATCCTGATTTAACCAAGGTATTTTTGCCTAAGGAACTATAGTCACAGATAATGGCACCTGATTCTATAACAGAACCTTCACCAACACTTGTACCATGTATGATACATCCAGGTCCAATAGTTACATTATCGTTTAATATCAATTCATTATCTGGTAAAAGATGAAGTACTGTATTTTCTAGGATTTGAACATTATTACCTATTTTAACTGGTCCATGGGAGTTGCCGATTATCTTTACCCCAGCCCCAATAATTGAATTCTCACCTATTATTACATCACCTGTAATTTCTGCGCTATCATATAGATAAGCTGAATCTGCAATTTGTGGATACTTGTCATTATATGTATATAATTTTCCCATATTTCCACCCTCCCTAATTTCATTGTTAATAATATTTTCATTATAATCCGATAAGCTGATATCATTAGATCTCATTGTTTTTATCATAGCCTTGTCATCTTCAGTAATACTTCTTATAATCCTTCCTGGCCTACCAACAACTACTGAACCAGCCGGTATGACCATGCCTTCGGGAATCAAAGTTCCTTCACCAAATATACACATATCTCCAATTTTAGATCCAGGCAAGATGATTACACCATTTCCTATTTCACATAAATCTCCTATTTCTGCCCCGATTACAATACATTTGTGACCGAAGACAGTCTTTTGACCCACTTTTGTAGGATTTGCTGGCGTCCCTATTAGTACTGAATTTTCAAGGACCCAGCTGGTATTGTCGATGGTAATTGAATCATCTATGGATCTAAGTACGCTTCCTTGGGATATATAGGCTCCATCTCCCAAACGAACCTTGCCTATTAGCCTTGCAGAAGAATCAATTCTAATACCTATCATATAATTCAACTCCTTTTATCCATTTATAATTTATTATATCATAAGTGTCCTTCTTGTGCCTAAAGGTGAATTGTAACCATTCTGTAAACATACTGTAAATTCTTTGTTGATTAATTAAAGAGGGATAGGGTTATAATTATTTTAAGGAAGATTATGAAAAGGAGAATTTGTTATGAAAATATATACAAAGCTTATACTGATAATCACAATATTATCCGTCTTATTGGTAGGATGTGGAGTAGATACTAATGGAAATGATTTAGATGCACAGATCCAAGCAAAAGATGAAAGAATAGCAGAACTGGAGCAAGAGTTAGAAGGGTTAAGAGAAAGCAATGATGATTATGATGATGTTTCAGACAACTTGTTAATTACAGCAGCTAATGTATTACAATTATTAAAGGATAAAGATATGGATGATTTGTCAGACTTTGTTCATCCCACAGAAGGTGTAAGGTTTAGCCCATATGGATATATAGATACGGAAAATCATTTAGTGTTCTCAGCTGATGAAGTAGATGATTTGGATGATGATACTGAAGTTTATACCTGGGGTAGTTATGACGGTTCAGGAGAAGCTATAGAGTTAGATTTCAATGATTATTATGATGAGTTTATCTTTGATGAGGATTTCTCCAATCCACAGATTATAGGTAATAATTTAGTCGTTGGTGAAGGAAACAGCCTAATCAATATAGAAGAAGTCTATCCTAATGGGTATTTTATAGAATTTCACTTTGAAGAAATAGACCCTCAATATGAAGGTATGGACTGGAGGAGTTTGAGACTAGTATTTGAAACAGTAGATGATGTTTGGTATTTAGTAGGTATAGTTCATGATCAATGGACAATATAGGAAGGAATATACCAGTGGGATGTAGGGTCGGTAGGATCCTCCATCCCATATTTTAGTTCCGGTATGGATAGACCTGATTTATATTTGGATAAGGCTAAAGAGATATTTGAAAATACAATTCTTGGATATGATGGTTAAAAAAGACTTTAGGATACGAGTAATTATTAAGTACAAGATGGGATATATGATATAATATTTATATACATTTCATATTTTATAAAGTAGAAAGATATTTAGGAGGTATATGATGAAAGGTAAATCATTAATTATTGTTATAGGTATTATAGTAGTACTGGCTTTCATGTTAGTCGGTTCATATAATAACCTAGCTAGTATGGATGAAGGTGTCACCAGTGAATGGGCACAAGTAGAAAACGTATTAAAAAGAAGGGCAGACCTGATTCCAAATCTAGTGAATACGGTTCAAGGATATGCTAGTCATGAAGAAGAAGTATTAACTAATATTACAAATGCTAGAGCTGGGCTTACAAATGCAAACACGCCTGGAGAATTCGCCGAAGCCAATGCTGAGTTTGATGCAGCTATGACTTCATTAAACATTGTAGTGGAGAATTATCCTGATCTTAAAGCAAATCAGAATTTTTTAGAACTACAGGCTGAATTGGCAAGTACAGAAAATAAAATTAGCACTGAACGTATGAGATATAATGATGCAGTAAGAAAATTAAATACAGCTATTAGAAGATTTCCAACTAATATAATAGCAGGTATGTTTAATTATGAATCAAGAGAATATTTTGAAATCAATGCACAGGATGCAGAAGTTCCACAAGTCAACTTTTAGAAGGTGTTTATAATGAGAAAGTCCAAAAAAAGTAGTTTTTTTCTTTTTCTTGCTATCATAATACTACTAAGTTCAAATGTATATGCTATTCCAAGTCCAAATAATGAATTCTATGTATATGATAGTGCAGGCATATTAGATAATGCCACTGAGAACTATATTATAGAAACTAATATAGAATTATATGAAAAGACAGGTGGACAAATTGTATGGGCAACGATAAATGATTTAGAAGGAATGGATATCAACACCTATGCTACGACATTATTTGATGAATGGGATATTGGTGGAAGAGAATTGGACAATGGGCTACTTGCCCTTATAGTTCCAGAGGATGGAGAAATTTGGATAGAAGTGGGCTATGGATTAGAGGGAATATTAACAGCTGGTAGGGTGAAAAGAATAATTGAAAATAATATAATACCTCACTTTTCCCAAGGGGACTATAATGCTGGTGTCTTGTCAGGTTATGAAGAGATATTAGATTATGTAGAAACTGAATATGATGTTGAGCTTTCAACTAGAAATGCAAATTATAATCCCGATCCAAGTTATGGAGGAGGGGATATTAGATTACCAAATATCTTTGCTATTATTGGGCTTGTAATATTTGTAATCATAGATTTTAAATATTTTGGTGGATGGCTAACCTTTAGCCTCATAAGAAGTATTGGTAGAGGAGGCCGCGGCGGTGGCGGCGGAAGAGGCAGTAGAGGCGGAGGAGGTCGCTCAGGCGGCGGTGGCGCCGGAGGAAGATGGTAAAATGAACAAATGTGAATGTAAAATGTGAATGAACAAAGGGGACGTGAAACTTTGTTCATTTTTTATATATTTAATGGTCTTACTCATTTCTAGGTGCTATATATAAGGTGCCATCGGCCT
>CAZXWU010000051.1:0-9797 GCA_964644495.1 uncultured Tissierella sp. | reverse complement strand
TGATGGCTACTTGATTCAGACCTATATCAAGGATTAAGAAAAGGAGATAGAATTATGTTATACAATGAATTTTTAAAGGATATAAAAAATGACAATATTGGCTCTGCATACCTATTTGTTGGGGCTGAAGAATATATGATGAACTTAGCTATTGATAGGCTGAAAAATAAATATATTGAGGAATCCTTTGAAGCCTTGAACTATGAAAGACTAGAGGGTAAGGATACCTATCTAGATGACTTGATCAATGCTTGTGAAACCCTACCATTTATGTCAAGTAAAAAGATCGTTATTTTAAAGGATGTAGGAGCATTTTTGGATAATGGGGACGGAAAATTTGACAAGAATTTTTATAAATACATAGAAGATTTAGGGGATTATCTGATTTTAATCCTCTTGGATAACAATTCATCCATAAAGAAAAATTCGAAAATATACAGGTATTTTAACAAATCGAATATGGCTGTAGACTTCGGCAAGTTACAGACCAATGATCTGATTGCTTGGGCTAATTCTATACTAGGAAAACATAATAAGAGGATGTCCCTATCTGATATCAACTATTTTATTGGGCATTCATCATATAAGAGTAGAAACATCAATCTAACTCTTTATGATATTGAAAATGAACTTTTAAAGGTTATAAATTTTTCTAATGATGAAGTCATAAGTAGGGAAAATATCTTTGAACTCTTGAATGCAATCAATAGTAAAGATTCTGGGAAAGCCATATCTACTTTTAATGATATGTACATGTCAAATGAACCTATTCCTAGGATATTTTTTATGATTACGAGACAAATTAGACTACTATTGGGCTACAAATTATATAGAAACAAGGGTTATGATGATAGATTGATTCAGGAAAAACTAGGAATCAAGGATTATGAGTTTAGGAAGATAAGGACCCAATCCTTCAATTTTGAATCAAATCATCTGGAAAGGATTATGGAGTATTTATTAACCATGGATTTACGACTAAAGACTGTTTCAAATCAAGACAAACTTGAGATGGAGATTCTCTTGGTAAAATTGTGCAAAAATTAAATAAAGCTTCGGAGAACCGAAGTTTTATTTATATTGCTTTATTTAATTTCTTAGTTAAGCTACTTAATCTTCTTGCAGCTGCGTTATCATGAATTATGTTATGTTGTGCTGCTTTCTTTAATTTTTTATCAATAACTTTAATTAATTCTCTAGCTTCATCGATATTGCCATTGTTTAATGCAGTTTCGAATTTTTTAGTATATGATTTAATCTCAGTTCTCTTACCTTTATTAATCTCAGTTCTCTTACCAGTAAGTAAGATTCTTTTTTTAGCAGATTTAATATTTGCCATTCTTTCACCTCCTGAATATGTATCTAACAAAAGATATTCTACCATGTCAAAGTCCAAAATGCAAGGATAAATAATATTATTAATGGTTAAAATTACTCTAAAGACTATATTAGAGTGGAGAGGGGATATTATAATGAAACATATTCATACGGATTTGGCTGTTGAGTCTAGAGAGCTATATCAGGAACGAAACAAGGGGGAAATAGAGGGTGTATCTGTAGATGTAGTTGAGGAGCAAAACCATAGTGTGACAACTGTCAAGGTACTAAACGATAAAGGTGCTTCAATTATGGCTAGACCCATTGGATCCTATATTACCATTGAGGTTCCAAATTTAAATAAGACCAATGAGGATTTAAAGGATGAAGTCAGTATTGAGCTTGCCAAGGTCTTAAAAAACATGGTAGAGGGTATGAAAAAAGATAAAGTCCTTATTATAGGTCTTGGAAACTGGAATATTTCCTCTGATGCCTTGGGACCTAAGGTTATAGAAAGGATTTTGATTACTAGACATTTCTTTATCAATTACAATAAGGAATCTGATGAATCTATGGCCAATGTAGCTGCCATGTCACCTGGAGTCTTGGGGATCACTGGTATTGAAAGCTTTGACATAGTCAAGGGTGTAGTAGACAAGGTCCAGCCAGATTTGGTCATAGCCATAGATGCCTTATCCTCTAGAAAGATGGAGAGGGTCTCTACTACTATCCAATTGACAGATGTAGGTATAACTCCTGGTAGCGGTGTGGGCAATCACAGGCAAGGATTGAATAAGGAGAGCTTGGGAGTCCCGGTGATTTCTTTGGGTATACCTACAGTGGTTAATGCAGCCACCATGGTTAATGATACTATGGATATGATTATAGGTTCATTAAAAGAGGAAGCAGAGGTTGGCAAGGAGTTTTATTCTTTACTAGATGAATTATCAAGTGAGGAAAAATACGCCTTGATAGAGGAGGTCTTAAACCCATTTATGGGTAATGTAATCGTCACGCCAAAAGATATCAATGTTTTGATAGATGATCTGTCTATTGTCATAGCTAATGGACTGAATATTGCCCTTCATCCAGGTATAGGTATATCTGATGTAAATAGATATATAAGATAGATTTATATAACATATTAGTGACTTTAATTGAATATATATCTTTATTGAGGATTAAATTGCAGGGGGCACCTTTGCCGCCCAAAGGAGAGATCTTATGCGAAGAAGGAGAAACAATAAAGGTACATATTTGATATTAGCCCTCATATGTTTAATAATTTTAAATGTAGGGTCAATGACTATCCTATTTTTCAGAAATATGGATATGCCAGTGTTTAACTTTAGATCTATAATTGGAGATGTTTTCAAAACAGAAGAAGTGGATGAATCAGAGATGGATGATGATGATCTTTCTGAGCAAGAAATTGATAGAGCTGAGGATTTTATCATCATAAATCCTTTGGATTCTTATGAAAACCTGATAACCATTAGGGATTCTAAAGGAGATGGTTCTATTGTAACTATTCCAGAATCCTTTAACCTTGCTAGGGTAAGATTAGACAAATCAAAACCATATGCTTTTATATATCACACCCATGCAACTGAAGGGTATATTCCTTTTGATGACGATACCTACTATACTGAAAACAATGAAAAAAATGTGGTTAGGATAGGAGACACCATGTCCAAGGTTTTAGAGGCCAAGGACCATAATGTGACTCATTCTACCAAGCACCATGATAGGCCTTCATACAATCAATCCTATTCTAGGTCACTGAAGACTATCCAAGATGCAAAAAGTAGTGAGTCCAATCTTACATTTTTCTTCGATATTCATAGAGATGGTATAGATAAGGACGCCTCCTATTATGATACTTTTGCTTCTAATTCTAAGATAACTATAGATGGTAGGCAGGTGGCTACATTTTCCTTGGTAGTGGGGCCTGATACCCCCAATTATGCTAAGGCCTTGGATTTTGCCAAATTTATAAAGGTAGTTGCTGATATAATGTATCCTGATCTGTGTACTGGTATAATCGTCAAGCCCTATGGTAAGTTTAATCTATATATATCTGATTATTCATCCCTAATTGAAATCGGCAGCAACCTAAATACCCTGGATGAGGCTAATGAAACGGCTAAACTAGTGGGAGAAATTTTGGATACTGTCATACGTTCTATCGAATATTAACTTTAATTAATGTTTTAATAGTGATATAATAAACTTATAGAAGTTTTTGTTAATAATTAGGAGGTATTTGCTTTGGAAAATAATAACGATAAAGATAAGCCTAAGAGTGAAGCTCTAGAATGGATAAAAAGCATAGGGATTGCTGTTATTGTTGCATTCCTTATCAAAAATTTTGTTTTTAACTCAACTTATGTATTAGGAAACTCAATGCATCCTACCCTACATGAGAAAGATAGATTATTTGCTGTAAAAGTACCCCTATACTTTTCAGGACCTGATAGAGGTGATATCATAGTACTTGAAGCGCCAGATGACCCAAATAAGGATTATATAAAAAGGGTCATAGGTATAGGTGGGGACAAAATCCATATAAGTGGCGGTAAGGTATATCTAAATGACGAATTGTTAGTGGAGGACTATATAGACCAAGATGCATATACAATGACTTATAACAGTCTAGATACTTGGATTGTCCCTGAAGGCCAAGTCTTTGTACTTGGAGACAATAGGGAAGAGGGGGCCAGCAAGGATAGCAGGTATTTTGGTTGTATATCCCATGATTTAGTCAAAGGTATAACAGGATTTAGATACTACCCATTTGACAATGGATTTGGTAAAATCTAGTATATAATTATTTATAATTGGACACCCTATTGAGGGTGAGAAAATTGGAAACTAGGATGGAAAGATATAAGAGGTTAAAAAAGGAAAAGAGAATTCGTAGATTTAAGCTGATAACAATCCTGCTCATGATATCTACTATGTCCTATGGACTAATATTGGTAAATACTACAATTCAAGATTTCGGCCTAATAAAAAATGATAATCTTGTAAGAATAGATATTGAGAAGAAAAGTATTGATTTATTTGGACAGTCATATTATATTGATTTAGATAGAATATCACACTATATAGATATAGAAAAAATAAAGAATGTATTTAATTAGATTTAAATTAGCCTGCCTTCTAAACAATGTGGTCATTCTGAACGTAGTGAAGAATCTTATTCTTAAGATTCTTCGCTGAAGCTCAGGATGACATTAATTTTTTTTGAGGTCTTTTTTGTTTTACAGATATTGAAATGTTTGCTATAATTAACTATGTATGAATTTCAAAGGAGAAGTGATATTTAGATGTACAATATTAAACAAGAAAATATTAGAAATTTTTCTATAATTGCACATATCGACCACGGAAAATCAACTTTAGCGGATAGACTTATTGAAAAGACCGGAATGTTAACTACTAGGGAGATGCAATCTCAAGTTTTAGATAATATGGATTTGGAAAGGGAACGTGGTATTACTATTAAATTAAAAGCCGTTCAATTGCTATATAAGGCAAATGATGGTGAAGACTACATATTGAATTTGATAGATACACCAGGTCATGTGGATTTTACTTATGAGGTATCTAGATCATTGGCTGCATGTGAAGGTGCCATTCTAATCGTAGATGCTTCCCAAGGGATTGAGGCACAAACTTTAGCCAATGTCTATTTAGCATTGGATCAGGACTTAGAGATTTTACCTGTAATAAATAAGATTGACTTGCCAGGTGCTAGGCCTGATGAGGCAAAGAAAGAAATAGAAGATGTTATAGGTATTGATTGTGAAGATGCTCCTTTGATATCGGCAAAAGAGGGTACAAATATTGAAGATGTATTAGAAGCAATAGTAAAAAATGTACCAGCGCCAATAGGAGATAAAAATGCACCACTGAAGGCATTGATATTTGACTCCTACTATGATTCCTATAAAGGGGTTATATGCTATATAAGAGTTTTTGAAGGAACTGTTAAGGCTGGAATGGATATAAAGATGATGGCAACAGGCAAGGAGTTTGAAGTTATAGAAGTTGGTGTCAATACATCCAAGCATGTGGTAGTAGACAAACTTGAGGCTGGAGATGTAGGATTTATTACTGCTTCTATTAAGAATGTGAAGGAAGCAACAGTTGGTGATACTATCACCGAAACCGAAAACCCTACTAATAAGCCAATGCCTGGTTATAAAAAAGTGGTACCCATGGTATACTGCGGTATATATCCAGCAGAAGGTGAAGATTTCAATACTGTAAGGGAAGCCTTAGAAAAACTACAAGTCAATGATGCTGCCCTGGTATTTGAACCAGAATCATCTGTAGCCTTAGGATTTGGCTTTAGATGTGGATTTTTAGGATTGCTTCATATGGAAATTATCCAGGAAAGATTGGACAGGGAGTTTGATTTAAATATAATCACCACAGCCCCATCTGTTATATATAAGGTATACAAAAATGATGGATCTATATTTGAGATTCAAAATCCATCCAACATGCCACCAGTAACAGAAATTGACTATATGGAAGAACCTATCGTTAAAGCATCTATAATGGCTCCGGCTGATTACGTAGGACCGATTATGGACCTATGCCAAAACAAAAGAGGAACCTTCGTCAATATGGAGTATTTAGATAAAACAAGAGTTATGTTGAATTATGAGATGCCTTTAAATGAAGTTATATATGATTTCTTTGATGCTTTGAAGTCTAGAACCAGAGGCTATGCTTCCCTTGATTATGAACTTAAGGGCTATGTAGAATCTGAACTAGTCAAGTTGGATATATTGATAAATGGAGAAGCAGTAGATGCATTTTCCTTGATTGTCCATGAGGAAAAAGCATATGAAAGAGGTAGAACTATAGCTGAAAGATTGACAGATGTAATACCAAGGCACCAATTTGCTGTACCAATTCAAGCTTCTGTTGGATCCAAGATAATCGCTAGAGAGACCATCAGGGCTCTTAGAAAAGATGTATTGGCAAAATGTTATGGTGGAGATATCTCAAGAAAGAGAAAACTTCTAGAGAAACAAAAAGCAGGAAAGAAAAAGATGCGCCAAATAGGTAACGTAGAAGTACCTCAGGAAGCCTTCTTGACAGTATTAAAATATGATGAAAAATAAATGAAAGGGGTGGACGTATTGGTCCACCCCTTTTAATAGGAGGAAAAATGAAAGATTTAAGCCTGTATATCCATATCCCATTTTGCGAAAAAAAATGTAATTATTGTGACTTTGTCTCATTTCCTAAACAATTTAAAAATCTAGAATTCTATATCAATAGCCTGCTTATTGAATTATCCTTATATAAAGAAGAGCTACAAGACTACAAGGTCAAGACGATCTTCATAGGAGGTGGCACTCCATCTGCTATTGATGCAAAATACATAAAAATTGTCCTTAATTATATATATGATAATTTCAATACTCATGATGAAATGGAAGTAAGCATTGAACTAAACCCAGGTAGTCTGGACATGGGAAAATTGACTACATATAGAGAATCGGGTATAAATCGAATCAGCATAGGTCTTCAAACTTTTAATAATGATATTTTGCAAAAGTTGGGTAGAATACATACTGCAGAAGACTTCTACAAATCCTATGATATGGCAAGGGAATCTGGATTTGACAATATTAATGTTGATTTAATATTTGATCTACCAGATCAAACTATAAAGGATGGAATAAAGGATGTAGAAAATCTTATAGACCTAGGTGTCAACCACATCTCCTATTATAGTTTAATCATCGAGCCTGGAACCTTGATGGATAAATGGCACCAAGAAAATAAGCTTAATCTACTAGATGAGGATAGTGAGCGGCTACTTTATCACCAAGCTAAGGACTACCTAAAGAGTAGTGGATATGACCACTATGAGATATCCAACTTTGCCTTGGATGGGTCTAGATGTCAGCATAATATGACCTATTGGAAAATCAATTCATATCTGGGTCTTGGCCTAAGCAGTCATTCTAATTTAAAAGGCAAGAGATTTTTCAATACTTCCAATATGAATGATTATATAGAAAAGCTAAGCGATTTTACCCTACCAATAGTAGAAGAAGAGATTATAGACAAGGAGACAGAGATGGCAGAGTTTTGTATCTTTGGTTTGAGATTGATAAAAGGCATAGATATGCTTGAGTTTAAAAATAGATTTAATATAGATATAGAAGACTTGTATGGTGATGCAATAAAGAAACACAAGGGAAATGGACTTCTGCTTGAAGAAGAAAACCACATAAGGCTCAGTGACAAGGGGCTAGACTTGGCAAATTTAGTTGAAGTCGACTTCTTGCCATAAATTAAAGATTTCCTATTGACAAATTTGAAAGTAGATGATATTTTATAAGAGTAGGAATTAGCACTCAAGGAATTAGAGTGCTAACAAAGGCATCCAGTTAATGATTCGAGGTGAGAATGATGTTGGATGATAGAAAAATGAAGGTTCTTTATGCTATCATAAAAAGCTATGTAGACAGTGCTGAACCTGTTGGGTCGAGGACCTTATCAAAGAATTTTGAACTTGGCGTTTCTTCAGCTACTATTAGAAATGAAATGTCAGATTTAGAAGAGCTGGGTTTTTTGACCAAGACTCATACTTCTTCTGGAAGAGTGCCTTCTGATAAGGCGTATAGATTGTATGTGGATGAACTATTAAAACTTAATATATCAACTTTGGAATTTGAAGAAAACCAGAAAATCAAAGAGATCCTGTCCAAGGAATCTTGGGACATGGATGAATTCATCCAAAGTACGGCAAAGATACTTTCTGCCATAACAAATTATACTTCTATAGTAGCTACACCTAGGCTTAAAGGCAGCAAAATAAAACAATTGCAATTAGTTACCATTGAACATCTAGGGATACTCATTGTCATAGTTCTTAGCGATGGTTTTATAAAGAATTCTATATATAAAACTGAGACACAGGCTACTCAAGAAGAATTAAATATGATTTCAAATTACTTGAATGAATTATTTAAAGGGAAAGAAATGGATGAAATTTTGATCCTTTTAGATCAGGATATATTTAAAGAAGTATATAAGTATGAGGAATTGTTAAAGGGAATGAGTTTAATAATTCAAAACTCTATTGAAGAACTAATTTCTATAGATTTGTACTCTGACGGTTTAATGAATATATTGAACTTTCCAGAGTATAAGGATATAGAAAAGGCAAAAACTTTTATGACATTAATAGAGGATAAGGATATATTAATGAACATTATACAAAGCACTTCCAAGTCACAGGATATTGATATTATAATAGGTCAGGAAAATATATATTCACCTATTAAGGATATCAGCTTTTTAACTGCAACCTATACTATAGGTGGAAGGACAATTGGGAAAGTTGGTCTCATAGGGCCTACAAGGATGGATTATTTTAATTTGATTAAGATATTAAAGATTTTTTCATCCCATGTAAGCAATATCCTAGACCTAAACGAGTAATGAATAAAACTGAGGTGAGAAGATGGCATTTAACAAGGACAAAGATAAGGATAAGGATAATCTAGAAGAAGTCTTAGGTGAAGCAGTAGGAGACGAAGGCGACCTAGAGGAAGAGAATAATACTGATACATCTGTTACTGATCTACAACTTGAAAATGAAGAATTAAAATTAAAGCTTACTAGAATGCAGGCAGACTATAGCAACTTAAAGAGACGTTCTGAGATTGAAAGGATGTCTTCGGTAGACTTTGGTATTGAAACCCTGGCATGTGAACTCCTGCCGGTACTTGACAATTTTGAGAGAGCCTTGGAAGCAGAAGAAAATAAGGACTCCAATTTTTATGAAGGAATTGATATGATCTATAAACAATTGATTGAAATACTTAATAAATTATCAATTGAAGAAATAGACGCACTTAACAATCCTTTTGATCCGGCCTATCACAATGCTGTAATGGTAGAGGAATCAGAAGAGCATGAAGAAGGAATTGTCACAGGTGTTCTACAAAAGGGATACGTAATTAAAGATAAAGTAATCAGACCAAGCATGGTAAAGGTCTCAAAATAGCTTATTTTAGGAGGAATATAAATGGGAAAAATAATTGGTATTGACTTAGGAACTACAAACTCAGCTGTTGCTGTTATGGAAGGTGGAGAGCCTGTAATTATACCTAATGTTGAAGGTAATAGAACTACTCCATCAGTTGTAGCATTTACTAAGGATGGGGAAAGATTAGTAGGAGAAACTGCAAAAAGACAAGCAATTACAAATCCAGCTAGAACTATTCAATCAATTAAAAGAGATATGGGTTCAGATGTTGCAAATAAAATCGATGATAAGAACTATACACCTCAAGAGATATCAGCAATGATACTTGGAAAAATAAAAGCAGATGCGGAAAGCTACTTAGGGGAAACAATTACAGAAGCTGTAATTACTGTACCTGCATACTTTACAGATAGCCAGAGACAAGCAACTAAGGATGCAGGAATGATAG
>CAZXWU010000050.1:0-10229 GCA_964644495.1 uncultured Tissierella sp. | reverse complement strand
TTCATTCTGTGCTGAACCATATGGTGCTAAAGAATCAGTAATAGGTACAATTACTCATGAAGACGTTAAAGTAGAAGCTATGGCTCCATGGCAATATTGTACAGTAGCATCTGTAGCAGGTCATGCAATGTATGAAAGATCCAACCCATACTATGAAGCATTTGCAGGTGGTATGCTTGATATGACTGAATGTGTATACGAGCAATATGATGAAAAAACAACAAGAATTACTAACCCTAAATTTGTTCCAATTGAAGGTAAGACCAGAGTAAAATTAGAAGGATCTGCAAAGATCGGTGAAATGTATATAGGTATAGCCGGAATTAGAGACCCATATACAATCAAAAATATAGATAAAGTATTACAATTAGCAAGAGAACAACTAGCTGAAACTCATGGTTGGGAAGGATATGAATTACATTATATAGTTTATGGAAAAGACGGCGTAATGCAAGACTTAGAGCCAATTAAAGAAATCAAGTCCCATGAATTATGTGTTATCGTTCAAGGTATTGCTGATACTGCAGAAAAAGCAGAAGTAATAGCTATGACAGGATTAAGACAAATATTCTATGCTAGACTTCCAGAAGTAAAAGGAACAGCAGGAACAGCAGCATTCGTAGTAGACGAAGTACTAAAAGCAACACCAGCATTTAGATGGTCATTAAACCATACAGTAGAAGTTGATGATCCAATGGAATTATTCGACGTAAAAACTATGGAAATAGGGGGTTAAGACAATAATGAAAACAATGAAATTACATGATTTAGCTAAAACGATAAGAAGTAAAAATGCAGGACCAGATAGAGTTACTTTTGACATAATATTTAGAGAAAAAGAAAAGTATGAACTGGTTAAGAACTCAGGCGTAATAAATAAAGAGTCCATGGCAAAATTATATGATATAGACATAAAAAGGATCACTGACTTTGTTGAGTATGATCCAGCATATGCAATCAAATTTACTATAGACAATCTTCAACCTGCAGGTTCACCTGGTGACTCAGACGTGTTTGGATGTCAACAATATCCACCACTACTTGATATAGAAATACCAGTAAATTAAATCATAAAAATAACCGCAGCTTCCTAGCTGCGGTTTGCTATAGGAGGAATTAGGGTGAATTTGCAATTAATAATTATATTATTGTACTTTGCTATAACAATAGGTATAGGATTGTATGCAATAAAGAAATCAACTACTTCAAGCTCATTTCATGGTGCAGGATTAGGTGTTATGATGTGTGTTGCCGCTGGAACAGGAGAATGGTTAGGTGGAACAGCTACTACAGGGGTATCTGAATATGGGTATTTATTTGGAATATCAGGAGCTTGGTATACTATAGCCAATGCACTTGGCATTATGGTTTTAGCATTCTTTTTTGCAAAACTATATAGAAGTTTAGATGAGGTTACAGTACCTGGAATCTTAGGTAAATTCCTTGGAAATAAAGCAAGGACAGTAGCTTCTGTATTATTGATATTTATAATGATAGCAGTAGGAACTTCCCAAATCATTGCAGCAGGAACTTTAGGAGTAACTGTTATGGGACTTGACTATACTACATCGGTAATAATTTTGGGTGTTGGATTTATTATATATACATTAGCCGGTGGTATGGTGGCAGTTGGATATACGAATATAATGCATCTAGTAGCAATGTATGGTGGTATATTATTAGCAATAGTATTGACATTGACAGATATTGGTGGTTTAGCATCCCTAAGATCATCCTTGCCTGAGGCACATTTTTCTATGACAGGAATTGGGATGCCAAGAGTATCTTCATGGATTATAGCTTCTGTATTGGGGGCATGTACTGCTCAGGCAGGAATTCAACCAATACTTGCTGCTAAAGATGTAAATGTAGCAAGGAAATCTGCATTTATAACAACGCTTGTTGTGGCGCCTTTTGGAATATTTACAGCTTTATTAGGTATGGCAGCAAGGGTTAAGTATCCAGGTTTAGAAAATGCGAAATTAGCTCTACCTACTCTTATGATGGATCTAGATCCATTGGCAGGTGGAATTGTATTAGCATCCATAATGGCAGCTATTTTATCAACAGTCTCTCCAATTATATTGGCATCAGGTACCATGGCAACAAAGGATATCTATCAAAAGCTTATAAATAAAGATGCAGACGACGAGAAATTACTAAAGGTTTCAAGAATAACTACAGGCTTGTCTGGATTATTATGTATGGTCTTAGCAATAGTTATGTATGGAAGTACTAGAATTTTAGATATAGTATATTTTGCTTATACCTTAAGAGGTGCAATATTTGTAGTCTTGCTATTTGGTATCTATTGGAAGAAAGCTTCCCCAAAGGCAGCTGTTCAATCAATGATAATAACATCTGTGGTAGGATTTTTATGGGTTGCATATCAGGCGGTTACAGGTAGCTTCCCAATACATCCAAACTTTACAGAAACATATGCAGCTGTTATTGCAGCTATAATAAGCATGGTATCCTTGAGTTTAATAGCAAAAGATAAAAAGCCGGATGTTGAATCAGAATATTTATAGAATATATAGAATGAAAAAAACTTAGTTCTTAAGTAAAAGAACTAAGTTTTTTTATGACTTTATTCTTAATAGTTTTTTAATAACTAATATGAAAGTTCTACTTTTTAGTATCATAAATTATTGAACTTTCCGTCAATGGTTTTCAAACATTAAGTTTCAAAAAAAGCTAGCTTAAATGCTCTTAGAAGGCTTTTTTATATAAAGTAATCTGACAATTTTCAAACAAAGCTTTACAAAATTAACATTAACTGATACATTAATATTAGATAGTGCAATCGCTTGCATAAAATATAAATCACAGAGGTGATTATTTTGTTAGAGAGGTCTAGTGGCATATTGATGCATATTTCTTCATTGCCAGGAGAATATGGGATAGGTGACTTTGGAAAAGAGGCCTATAGGTTTGTTGATTTTTTAGTGAAATCAGGGCAAAAGAATTGGCAGATCCTCCCTCTTGGTGTGACAAGTTTTGGGGATTCGCCTTATCAGTGTTTCTCTGCCTTTGCAGGTAATCCATACTTTATAGATCTAAATGAAATGCTGATCAACAATTTCATCATTCAAGATGACTTAAAAAGATACGAGTTAAATACTAATGACTACACTAAGGTTGACTATGGACTTTTATATAAAAATAAGATGAAGCTTTTAAGAATTGCATATAATAATACAAAGCTCCAGCTATATGATGAATATAGGTACTATTATGATTCCAATATAGAGTGGTTAAGAGAATTCGTACTTTTTATGTCCCTTAAATCTAAACACGATAACAAATCTTGGTATGAATGGGAACCACAATATAAAAAATATGATTCAGATGCAGTTATAAAATTCGAAGAAGAAAATCAGGATGAAATATACTTTTGGGTATTTACACAATATTTTTTCTATAGACAATGGAATAAGTTAAAGCAATACGCAAATGCAAAGGGGATAAAGATCATTGGAGACTTACCAATCTATGTATCTGAAGATAGCTCAGATATCTGGTCTAGTCCTGAGTATTTTAATCTTGATAAAAACCTTGTCCCGAAGACGGTGGCAGGGGTTCCACCAGATGGATTTACTGATGATGGCCAGCTATGGGGCAATCCTATCTATGATTGGGATGCCATGGAAGCAGAGGGATATAAGTGGTGGATTAAGCGAATAGAGCAGAGTTTCAAGACCTATGACATATTAAGGATAGATCATTTTAGAGGATTTGAATCCTATTGGGAAGTAGACCATGCTTCTACAACAGCAGCTAATGGCAGATGGATAAAAGGGCCAGGCAATAAATTGTTTGATAAAATTAAGGAAGAACTTGGGGATCTTAATATTATAGTTGAAGATTTAGGGTATAGTACACCTGAAGTGACAAAAATGGTAAGAGACTCTGGCTTTCCAAATATGAAAGTATTACAATTTGCCTTTAACCCTTGGGAAGAAAGCGAGCACGCACCACATGGTTTTGACAAAAATTGTGTAGTATATACTTCTACTCATGATAATCAAACTATCATGGGTTGGTTTGAAACTTTACCTATAGATATATTTGAGTATACATGTAAATATTTAAAACTCAATTACGATGAAGGTTTAAACTGGGGAGTAATAAGAGGGGCATGGGCATCAACTGCTAATTTAGCTATTGCATCTATGCAGGATTTTTTAGGTCTTAATGATCAAGCTAGGATGAATACCCCTGGAACCTTAGGTGGTAACTGGGCATGGAGAGTTGAAAAAGATGTATTGACAGATGAGTTAGCAAAGAAAATAAATAATCTTACAAAAATATTTTGGAGGTAAATTAATGAATGATATTCAGAGCATAAGGAACAATCTACACAAATATGCACTTACTAGCTTTGGCAAGGAACTGAAGAACTTAAATACTCAGGAAAAGTATACAGTCCTTTCTGAATCTATAATGGAGGATGTTCTCCCACTTTGGATGGAGTCAAAGAGTAAATTCGGAGATAAAAAACAGGCATATTATTTTTCAGCAGAATATTTAATGGGTAGGGCTTTAAGCAATAACCTTATCAACATGGGCTATATTGAAGACATCAAGTCATTGCTAGATGAAATGGGTATAAATTATAATGAGATTGAAGAATCAGAACCAGATGCAGCCCTAGGAAATGGTGGGCTTGGTAGATTAGCAGCTTGCTTTTTGGATTCAGCTGCTAGCTTAAATCTTCCATTATCAGGATATGGAATTAGGTATGAATATGGCCTATTTGAGCAAGGTTTTAAAGATGGCTTCCAAGATGAGAAGACGGACAATTGGCTCCAGTATGGAGATCCATGGTCCATTAGGAAAGAATCAGAAAGCAAGATAATCCATTTTGCTGATAGGGATATAAAAGCAGTTCCCTATGATACTCCAATCATTGGATATGGTAAAGAAACAATAAATACACTAAGGCTGTGGAAAGCTGAACCAATTGAACCATTCAACTTTGAAGAATTTAATAAGCAAAACTATGACTTGTCAGTAAAAGATAAAAATTCAGCAGAAAACATTTCAAAGGTTTTATATCCAAATGATTCCAATAGGGAAGGCAGGAAATTGAGATTAAAACAGCAATATTTCTTTGTATCAGCATCAATACAGGACTTAATAGAAAAACATAAAAAATCCTATGATTCATTTGATAACTTTGCTGGTCTACACGCTATTCAGTTAAATGATACTCATCCTGCAGTTGCAATACCAGAATTTATTAGAATATTAACTGAAGAGGAAGAAATCTCTTGGGATAAGGCATGGAATATAAGCCTAACTACATTTGCCTATACAAATCATACAATTTTAGCTGAAGCCTTAGAGCAATGGGATGTAGGCTTATACCAAGAATTATTACCAGATGTTTATAGGGTTATAGAAAAGATCAATCATCAGTTGCGAGAAGAGTTACTAGCAAAAGGGATACCACATGATGAATTAGGTCAATATAGCATTATAGATCATGGACAGATAAAAATGGCTTGGTTGTCAATCTATGGATCACATTCAACAAATGGAGTGGCAAGGCTTCACACTGAAATTCTTAAAAATGTAGAACTAAAGAACTGGTACAAGGAATTTCCTGACAAGTTTAATAACAAAACCAATGGTATCACCCAAAGAAGATGGCTGCTTCTATCAAATCCAGAATTATCTGGTTTAATAACAGAATTACTGGGTTCGGATAGGTGGATTACTGATTTAGACCAATTAAAAAGTTTGGAGAAATATGCAGATGATGAAGAAGTACTGAAAAGATTTTTAGACATCAAACAGACTAAAAAGAATCAATTGGTGGACTATATCAAGGAAAATGAAGGAATAGAAGTAGATCCTAACTCCATATTCGATATACAGATTAAGAGATTCCATGAGTATAAAAGACAACTACTAAATGCCTTTCATATCTTAGATTTGTATTACAGATTGAAGGACAATCCTGAAATGGATATAGTGCCGAGAACATTTATATTTGGAGGGAAGGCAGCACCAGGATACTTTAGGGCTAAGACAGTTATCAAGTTTATAAATGATATAGCTGACCTAATCAACAATGATAAAGATATAGATGGCAAGATAAAGGTAGTGTTTGTAAAGAATTATCGAGTTTCTTATGCGGAGAAACTATTCCCAGCAGCTGATCTTTCAGAGCAGATATCAACAGCGGGTAAAGAAGCATCAGGAACAGGAAATATGAAGTTTATGTTGAATGGCGCCCCTACTATTGGAACATACGATGGTGCTAATGTTGAAATAGTAGAAGAAGCAGGTCAAGAAAATAACTTTATATTTGGATTAAGGGTAGAGGATATTGAAAAAATCAAGGATAGTTATGATCCAATAGATTACTATAATAGTGTACCTGGCCTTAAAAGAGTTGTTGATACTTTGATAGACGGAACTTTTGACATCAGAGCAAAGGAAAAATATAAAGAATTGTATGATTCATTGCTTCATGGTGCTCATTGGCATAAAGCTGATGTGTATTATTTAATGGCAGATTTTGATTCTTATAGAGAGGCTCAAAATCAAGTAGATAAAGAATATAGAGATAGCTTATCTTGGGCAGAAAAATCCTGGCTTAACATCTCAAATGCTGGAAAGTTTAGCTCGGATAGAACTATCAAAGATTATGCAGATGAAATCTGGCATATATAGTCATTAAATTGGTTCCAATATATAAATATTTTATATATAGTTACAAAATTAAAGAGGGGGATTTAAATGAAAAAAAGAATTAGTTTATTACTAGTCTTAGTTATGTTACTAGCTACTGTAGTAGCATGTACTTCTGGCGATAATGGTGAAACACCAGAACCACCAGCGAATGGAGATACTCCACCTGTAGATGTTGTAGAAGAAGGCTTAACAGAAGCTATCTCTGTACAAGTAGAATCAAGCTGGAGATCATACTATGAGGATGCAGTTGCTAGAGTAAATGAAGCTCATCCTAATGCAACTATTAATCTAATCGAAGTTGCCTCTTTTGACCATTTAGATGTATTAGATCAAACTGATGTAACAAACGAAGACGTAGCAGATGTATTTGCTATCCCAGCAGATAGAATCTATGGTTTAGCTCAAAATGAGGCACTATCAGCAATTGGCGCACAAGCTATGGCTGCAAATGTTGGTGGATTCGCTGATTATGATGCGGGTTTAGGTGGTAACTTCAACATTGATGGAGAATATTTAGCATTCCCTATGAATATTGAAACATTGGTAAGTTTTATCAATACAGCAAATGCAGAAGCGGTTGGAATTGATACTAGTCAAACAATTGAAATTAGTGACTTAGATTATGAAAATGTATTAATACCTGTATTTGATGCATGGTTTGGTGTATCAGTTGCTAATGCAGGAGATATTGAACTATTAGGTATGGATGGATCAGGTAATTTTTTCTCAGATATGACAAGAGATTTTGCTGATTTAGAAGCAGAAAAACAAGAAGTTATAGAAGGATTATTCAACTATTGGAGAGCCCACAAAGATGCAGGAACCCCATTATTTGACGAAGATGCAGCATGGGGCTACATGGACGGACAATTTGAAACAGGCGGAAATACAGCTGTTAGAATAGAAGGTCCATGGTCAACAGGAAGCTTATCAGATTTAGCGGGTAATGGCGAAGATTTAGCTATATTACCAATTGGTCAAATAAGCTTAAATGGTCATGAGTTATCCCACTGGAAAGGTGGTTGGGGCCTAGCTGTCAATGCAAGAGTAGAAGGCAATGATGAACAAATGTTACTAGCTCAGGCTATGATAGAAGAGATAGTTAATCCTGATTATGCAGTAGAGTTCTTCCAAGCAACAGGAAAGATTTTGGAGAATGTTTCAGCAGATGATTATATAAATTCTGATCTTCCAGATGTAGACAAGGAAGTTATTCAAGCTGTTCTTGAATCATATGAAGATGCTCCTGCACGTCCATTATTTACTGAATGGGGTCAAGTATGGGATACTTGGAAAAATGCTATCCTTTCATGGAACGCAGTAAATCCAACTTCTGTAGAAGCAGCATATCAAGAACTGCAAGCATCCTTTAATGCCATGATGGCAAACTATTAATAAATCAATGGAGAAGAAAGTTATGCTTTCTTCTCCTTCTTTTAAATGAGGTGCAAATATGCTATTAGATGGAAAGATGCCTAAATCTAAATTTTATCTTATAATAATATTTACAAGTATAATAATTATGTCCATATCTCTAGAATCCATAATTAGAGCAAAAGATTTACATCTATTCCAAAACTGGATGTATACAAATAATATTGAGCTTACTAGTGATTTAGATTATGGTCATGCATTTTCTTCTTACATAGTTTTTATTTTAAGTACTATGTTTATGAAAATTCTACTTCCTGGGGCCTTAAGCATTCACTCCTATTTTGCATATACACGCTTAAGGATTAATAGACTATTTATATTTATTTGGTCAGTCCTATTATTAGGGGGATTAGCCTATGAATTAATAGGGTATAATCTTGGGTCAATTTTCTTTTACATAAACATTATTGCTTATATAGGGTTAATCATAACAATTTTCTCATTGAATAGTGTATTAGACAATTAAAGAAAAGGGGTGACTACAATGATCTATCAAGAATTCCTATATGATGAAATAGGAAATGAATATGAAAGAAAGAATCAATATCTTTTAGAATTAGCCAAGCTATATTCCCAACTAGAGAGCTCTTCTAAGAAGAGTGAAATAAAATTAGAGATAAAGAGACTAAAGCAAAATAAAGCTAAGCATCCTTATAATATAAACTTAAAACAATTCAAAGACAAAGAAAAAGAATTTCTCAACAAATTAAAGAATGGAAAATCTACTTTTTTAAAATCCTTGGATAATAATTTATCCTCTTCTATGAAGGATTTAAAGACAAAACTATATGTGGCAGAAAAAAAGCAAAACTTTTATCATGATTATACTGAATTAACTTACGATGCAGAGTTTGAATATGAAAGTAATTCATTAATGGTAGACCAACTACCATCTATAATTGACTTTCTAGATAATGGTGAAAAAGAAATCCAAAAAATTAAGGAAGAGAAAAATAGTATTGACAGTGAAAATGAAAACAAAGTAAAGCTTGATATACAAAAATTTAAGGCTGAAAATAAAGAAACTCTAAATCAGGGAATATCCAGAATCAAGAAAATGAGAAAAGAAGGTAGAATTTCCAAAAAAGCTGAAAATAATGAAATAGGGGAACTAAAGAAGAAATATAAGCAAGCAGTGAGATTAAAATCATATGATTCTTTAGAAAAGGATAATAGAGAAAAAGAAAAAGCCAAAAAGTATAAGGTAAAAACAGATCTAAAGCAGAGCTTATGGGTATTAAGATCAGATATTTCAGATATAAAAAGGAAAATACCAATAGAGACTGAAAAGACAAGACCTATCCTTTCATATCTGACCTTTTTGATACCAGGATTAGGTCAAATCCTAAACAAGCAATATATAAAAGGACTATCTTTCTTATTAATATCACTATTTATATATTTAATTGCTATACCATATGCACTAGGATATGGAAATTATCAAGGTGAGGGTATAGCAGGTTTGATTACATTAGCTGAAGGTGGAAGAAGAATAGATAAATCCTTGATATTCATGATAGAAGGTATTTTGGCTATCTTCTTAGTAGTAATCGGCCTAATTTTGATGTATATAAGTTTTAAAGATATTAATAAAGTAGAAAAAGGTTTGATAAAAGGAATAAGACCCAATAATTGGTTTGAAACAAATAAGACTATAAGAGATAATGGATTCCCATATATTGTTTCATCACCAGCCCTCATTATTATAGTATTTACCGTATTAGTCCCAATTACAACAGCTATATTATTATCATTTACAGGTATGAATCCTCAAAACCAATCAAAGTTTCCATGGGTTTCTCTAGATAACTATAAGCTTATAGCTTTAGGTCAGGGATTAGCGGGGGAAGTCTTCTGGCATATATTGATCTGGACTGTCATTTGGACTATAGCAGCTACTAGCTTAGCCATATTTATAGGGTTTGCGCTTGCCTTATTAGCAAATAATGAAAGGGTAAGGGGGAAGACCCTCTTTAGGAGTATATTTATCCTGCCATGGGCAGTTCCTGCCTTTATAACAATCATGTTCTTTAGTATAATGTTCTCCTCAACAGGAGCCCTAACAGAGATTATGCAGACTTTAACTG
>CAZXWU010000049.1:2262-10293 GCA_964644495.1 uncultured Tissierella sp. | reverse complement strand
TGGATATTTCAAATGCATTTGATTTTCCTGGTACACCAATCAAAAGTCTGTAGGTAGGCCTAAGGGTCTCTACATCAAATTCAACAGAAGCATTTCTAACACTCTCTGTAGTTAAAGCATAAAGTTTTAGTTGACTATAATGGGTTGTAGCTATGGTTTTTACATTCATTTTTAATAAATGATCCAAAATAGACATAGCTAGGGCTGCCCCTTCTGTAGGATCAGTCCCAGCTCCTAATTCATCGAATAAGACCAAACTATTTGCCCTAAGATTATTCAAAATATCCACAATATTGGTCATATGGGATGAAAAGGTTGACAAAGACTGCTCTATACTCTGCTCATCACCTATATCTGCAAAGACCTGATTAAATACGCCTATCTCAGAATTATAATCAGCAGGTATGTGTAGTCCAGATTGAGCCATTAGAGTAAATAATCCCACGGTCTTAAGCGTAACTGTCTTTCCACCTGTATTTGGGCCTGTGATTATCAGGCTGGTAAACTCATTCCCAATATAAACATCTGTTGGAACTACATTCTTCACATCCAATAGGGGATGTCGACCTTGTTTGATATTGATATATCCTCTATCGTTTAAAATCGGCTTTGTAGCCTTCATATCAAGGGCTAATTTGCCCTTTGCAAATATAAAGTCCAGTTCTTGAAGTATCTTTTGATTTTCGAATATAGACTTAGCTTCTACTGCTACCATACTGGATAATTGTGCCAGTATCCTCTCTATCTCTTCTCTTTCCTTTAATTCCAATTCCCTTAGTTGATTATTAAGCTCTACAACCGCCATAGGCTCCACAAAAGCTGTGGCACCACTAGAGCTGATATCATGTACAAGTCCAGGAACCTTGCCCCTGTTTTCTTGTTTTACAGGTATCACGTACCTTCCTTCTCTAATGGTTACTAGGCTATCTTGGAGATATTTCTTGTTTGATTGTGAGCCGATTATAGAATTTAATTTATCTCTAATAGAATCATTTTTGCTAGTGATCTGCCTTCTAATACTTCTTAAGCTAGAACTGGCATTGTCCGATACTTCATTTTCGCCAATTATTGCATTATTTATTTCGTCTTCAATATCTTTATAAACTCTTAAAGATCCTATTAAACCTTCAACTATTGGATAGTTGGGAGATTTGTCAGATCTATTCTCTTTCATGAAGTTCTTAAGTCCCCTAGAGACTCTCAAAGAGTCTGAAACCTTTATCAAAGCTGCAGGTATTAAAGAACCTCCCATTTCAGCTCTTTTTAACTCCGGTCCTATATTATGAATACCATATAGAGGGGGATTGCCCCTATGAATAAGTATTGACAAGGCCTCATCAGTTTCATCAAGTAATGAAACAATCTGTTCTTTAACCGTATAGGGTTCAATTTTTTTTACTAAATCCTTGCCTAGCTGTGACTCAGCTTTATCTAAAAGAAGATCTTTGATTTTATTATATTCTAAAACTCTTAGGGTTTTTTCATTCAATTTGATTCACCTCTTAAAGAATGCCTCTATAGTAGTGGCCTTTAGTTATATTTGTGTGGTCTTTAAATTCATTAACAAAATCCCTAGCTTGATTATCATCAATGTTTGCATGTAGATAATCATAGTAGGCAGATTGGATTTGCCTTATATTATCCTTTTCTATAGTAAAATCCAGTCTAAGATCTGAAACTCCAGATTTTAAGATTGATTTTAAGCTATCCAATACCATTATTGGAACTGAATTATATATGGTAGAAGTACTTCCATTTCTATTCATATAGAAGGTCATATCCATTCTATCCTTTAATCCATAGCCTGTGGCAAAGTTACACAAAGCGCAATCTTTATCATCTTTACATCCTTTAACCAAGGCCATTGGACAGGTCTTCATTATCATTACAGGCAAATATCCATATACTATTGTTTCTTTTGGACTAGATGTATTTTTTGAAATTTTGCCTATTTGTTCTAGGGTTAACTCAGGGGATAGGGTCGAAGAATTTATGCCTATTGAGTCTAGATATCTAAGTGTATAGCTATTGAATATATTTAGTCCTATATCACCATGTATATCAAGATTGTACCTTTCTTTAACAAATTCAAAGGATCCTATATTAGAAATTGATATACCATCAAGTTTGTCTTCTATAGGTCTGATTATCTGGTCTAGTCTTTGTAATTCATCGGTGTAGAGTATCCTATCTGTCCAAATAAATACCTCTTTATCCCTATTTTTCAGATCATATACTATATCCTCTATATCATCATAGAAGCCTAAATAGACCCTATCTAACTTATCCTTATCAAGCTGGTCATATTGGCTTCTGCTGCTTACCATGACATTCAGCTTATTATTTAACTTGTTTTCCTTGTTTGAAAAACTAAGGACCTTGTGTTTCTTTATTTTATATTCTTCACCGTCTATTGGTGGTCTTTTGTTAAAATCACTTATTATCTTATTTAACTTATCTATTCCATCTCTTCTCAGCTTATTTAATACACTCATTGGCAAAAATGAACCTTCTTCAAGATTGATCTCCAAGTTTGCTAGATGGAAGTTAGTATCACCTAGTTTTGACACTTGATCTCGAACTTTATCATCATCTAAGCTAACTCTTTGAGCTCTTTCCACTATATGGTCTAGACTATTATTCACC
The DNA here is from genome assembly GCA_964644495.1 of uncultured Tissierella sp. Taxonomy (GTDB): domain Bacteria; phylum Bacillota; class Clostridia; order Tissierellales; family Tissierellaceae; genus JAAYTL01. Next base: position 7,647 of record CAZXWU010000049.1, on the reverse strand, counting down.
ACATAATCCTTAAATCTCAATTCTAGGCTAGGACCCTTCCCTATCTCAATATCTATTTTCATATCTAGAGGGTAGGTTTTTTTATTATCTTCATAGGATGATTTTGCTCTAGTAAGTAGACTTTGACTCGAAGTCTTATATACAAGAGAATCCTTTTCAATATATCCAAGTTTTTCTAAAGTAAGTATAGAACCCTTTTTACCAGCAAAAGGTAGCCTTATCCCTTTAAATCCTCCATTTTGTATGGATAATTCAATTCCATCGCCTTTTTCTACATCTTCTTCAAGCATAATATAGACCTTATATTTATCCACTCTACTTACATAACCAAGTATAGTCCCCCTATTATCAGGCCTATCATAGGATATGAAGGAATTGCCAAAGTCATCTAAAATGATTCCTTTTGTAAATTCACGGTTGAATATTTGAGTAATGTCCTTCTTATCTTCCTCACCAAGAACATCTAGACCTTCATCAATTACTTTTCTATAGTTGCTTACAATAGTCGCTACATATTCTGGTCTCTTCATTCTTCCTTCTATCTTCAAAGAAGTTATACCGCTATCTATTATCTTATCTATATGTTCAATGGTGTTTAAATCCCTTGTAGATAAGGCGTATTTTTTATCCCAATTATTTACTAAATTTCCATCCTTATCCATTATTGAGTATTGCATCCTGCAAGGTTGGGCGCACCTACCCCTATTGCCACTTCTGCCGCCTATCATACTAGACATGAGACACTGGCCTGAGTAGGATACACATAGAGCACCATGGACAAAGCTTTCTAGTTCAATATTTGTATTATCTTTTATCTTCTTTATTTCTTTTAAAGGAGTTTCCCTGGCTAATACAGCCCTAGTAAAACCCATCTTTTCAAGATGTCTTGCACCATAGAGATTGTTGATAGTCATTTGAGTGCTTCCATGCAGGGGAAGGTCTGGAAATAGTTCTCTAACTAAACTTGCCAATCCTAAATCCTGCACTATGATTGCATCAACATCTATCTCATATAAAAATCTTATATAATCTAGACTCTCTATTATCTCTTTATCATCGATCAATATATTTACCGTAACATAAATCTTCACATTGTTTAAATGGGCATAGGAAATAGCCTCCTTTAATTCTTCCGAATCAAAGTTGCTAGCATTATGCCTTGCATTAAATAATTTTCCCCCTAAATATACTGCATTTGCACCATTTTGTACTGCAGCATAGAGAGATTCTATGCCTCCTACAGGTGCTAATAATTCAATCTCTTTCTTCACTTAACCTTTCCTTCCTTTATATATGTACTTGTCTCCTCTTCAATCAGCCTAATATATTCTGTAAGCTCTTTCTTAGTCTCTATCAATTCAATTTGACTTTTAAAATTTTTGTCCTGTAATACTTTTAGTTGTTCTTTATAATTTTGTATTTCTTCGTCCTTAAGTTGATATTCTTCCTTATATTCTTGAACTTCCTTGACTAAATTATCCCTCTCGGACTTAATTAATGAAATTGTTTCCAAATGGTCTCTAATTTCTTCCTTCAAGCTAGCAACTTCACCATTTGCTTTTTTTAATTCATTATCCACTTTATTATAGTTTTCAAGGGGATCTTTAGTTTCTAATTTTAAGTCTTTTAGCCGGTCCTTTACTATGTGCAGCTCATCGGCTATATGTAAGGCAGCCAATGTAGCTGACATTGTCTGACTCAGTTTATCATTCTTTGTAACTAAGTTTCTAATCTTTTTATCCACATAGTAAGCCAAGTCCCTTATATATTCTTCATTTTCTTCTCCAATTATTGTAAAGTTACGACCATCTATCATTACATCTATGCGTTTTTTCCCCGCCATAACTATACCTCCCATTAAATTATATCTACATTATACTATACTAATAAGTATAATCCTATTTATTTAACTGTAACAAGGTAATAATTCCTATTCCTTATAAAAAAGGCTTCTAAAGGAGTATTTAAGATAGCCTTCTTTGAAACTCATTGACGGAAAGTTCAATAACTCATATAACTAAAAAGTAAAACTTTCCTATTCTATTCCTTATAATAATATAGGAGTAGATTAATCTACCCCTATGGTTTAACTTCTTAATTTACCAGCTAATTGACTCTCTAAGTCACTAATTATTAGATTTTGAATTCCATTGACCTCATTTTCAGTCAATGTTCTTTCATATGATCTGTAGGTAATTGAGAAGGCTATACTCTTCTTGCCTTCAGGTATTTGATCCCCTCTATATATATCAAATATCTCCACTTTCTCAACCAGATCTTTTCCATGCTTCAATACAAGTCCTTTTATATCACCAAAAAGGACATCTTCGTCCACTATCAAGGCTAAATCCCTATTCATAGCTGGATACTTTGGTAAAATTTTATACTTTTTATCGAAGTTAGCTAATTCAACGATTTTATCAAAATTCAATTGGCCAATATAAACTCTTTCTTCTATATTATAGTTTTCACATACATCCAAATGGATTTCCCCTAAAGTTCCTAGAAGGTCTCCCTTTAATAAAATATTTGCAGTTCTTCCAGGATGGAATGTTGGATTCTTTTCTTCCCTTTTATATTCACAATCATGAATCCCTAACCTATCTAAAAGTATCTCAATTGTTTCTTTTAAATGATAGAAGTCATTTTGACCATAGAATCCAATTGACAATACCTTTTCTTCTTTAGGTAGATTGTCTATTGAATTTTCATTGGGTATGAAACTATTGCCTATTTCAAAAGCATATGCAGTCTCAACCCTTCTATTATAATTCCTAGCCAACAATTCCATCATAGTCGGAATAAGTGTAGTCCTCATTACAGAATAATCTTCTCCCAATGGATTAATTAGCTTAATATAATTTCTTAAGTCACTGTCTTCAAGCAGGTTTATCTTATCATATGCTTTAGGGCTTATGAATGAATAGGTCATTACTTCATTGTAACCCAAGCCCAATAAGACAGCTTTAGCTTTTTCTTCTATTTGCTTGTCATAAGGTTTTACTCCTCTTGTAAGGACTCCTCTAAGGGGTTGGCTTTCAATATTATGGAAGCCGTACAACCTACCAATTTCCTCAATCAGGTCAGCCTCGATATCTAAATCCATTCTATAAGTTGGTATAGTTGAATATATTAAACCATCTTTTAATTCCGCTTTAAGACCTAATGAGTTTAGATATCCTAGCATGTCTTCTAGACTAAGATTTAAACCTAGCAAGGCGTTAGCTCTTTGTGGTCTTAAGCTTATGGTCTTTTCTTTCCTAATGTTTTTATAAACATCAATTGACGAAGCAACCACTGTTCCAGCACCAATTTCTTCTACTAATTGACAACATCTATCTACTGCAAGGCTAGCAAGGTTTGGGTCTATTCCTTTTTCAAATCTATTGGAAGCTTCTGATCTTAGACCAAATCTCTTAGCTGTCATCCTTATACTTTTAGGGTTGAAATTTGCACCTTCAAATAATACCGCTCTAGTATCAGCAGTGATTTCTGAATCAAGACCACCCATTACACCTGCTAAGCCAATTGGATTGTTTTCATCAGCTATAAGTAGGTCTGTTTCAATTAACTTTCTTTCTACATTGTCTAAGGTTACTAGGGTCTCTCCTTCTTTGGCTTGGCGAACTTTGATCTTTCTTCCTTCTAATGTTGAAACATCAAAAGCATGTAGTGGTTCACCATATTCAAGCATTACATAGTTTGTTATGTCAACAATATTATTGATAGGACGCATGCCCGCTTCCATTAATTTTGTCTGTAACCATAGTGGAGACTCCTGAATCTTCACGTCTTTTATTACCCTAGTATAATATCTAGTGCAATTCTCACTTTCTATTTCTATACCTTCTAAGTAATTTGATATATCATCTTCTTCATTATGGATACTTATCTCTGGTTCTTCTACAGTTAGATTAAACGTTGCAGATGTCTCCCTTGCCATACCAATGATGCTTAGACAATCAGGTCTGTTAGGGGTTATTTCTAATTCAATAACCTCATCATTTAAACCTAAGATATCAGCTACATCAGTACCCAATTCAAAGTCTTCATTAAAAATTAGTATTCCATCTCTATTTTCTTTGCTTATAACATTATCATTATAGCCTAATTCATTTAAGGAACATAGCATACCCTCAGATTCAACACCTCTAAAGTCGGTCTTTTCAATCACTATATCTCCAGCTAGTTTGGAACCCAATCCTGCAACAGGTACATAATCTCCTTGGGATACATTCTTAGCCCCTGTAACTATGTTAATTATTTTTTCACCTATATCTACTTTACAAACTACTAATTTATCAGCATTAGGATGGTTCTCAATGCTTAGTATCTTGCCGACAACTACATTTTCAACACCTTTATTTAAGGAGTATATTGATTCTACGTGGGACCCTGATAATGTAAGTCCGTCAGCTAGTTCTCTTGCTGTCTTATCTGTATTTATATAATCTTTTAACCATTTAACAGGTAATAGCACTTAATATTCCTCCTCAACTAAAATTGTTCTAAAAATCTATTGTCATTTTCAAACAAGAGCCTAATGTCGTTTATACCATGTCTTACCATAGTAATCCTATCTACACCCATACCAAAAGCAAATCCAGTATACTTCTCAGAATCTATTCCACAGTTCTCTAAAACCTGTGGATGAACCATTCCACATCCAAGGAGTTCCAAAGACCATCCAGTATAATTGCATGCTGGACATCCTTCACCCTTGCATTTTATACATGAAACATCTACTTCTGCACTTGGCTCTGTAAATGGGAAATGATGAGGTCTATACCTGGTTTTCATATCCTTACCGAACATCTCTTTTATAAAAATATCTAGAGTATGGATTAGGTTTGCCATTGAAATACCCTCATCTACTACTAAGCCTTCTAATTGATGGAACATAGGAGAATGTGTATCATCTACATCATCAAATCTAAATGTCCTTCCTGCTGAAACCATTCTAATTGGAGCCCCCTGCTCTCTCATGGCACGAATTTGAACAGGTGATGTATGGGTTCTAAGCAAGGTATCCTCTGTTATATAGAAGGTATCAGATAGGTCCCTAGATGGATGATTTTCTGGTGAATTTAAAGCATCAAAATTGTGTTCAACCGTCTCAATTTCAGGCCCTAAAATAACATCAAAGCCCATACTAATAAATAAATCCTCTAATTCATCAATGGTTGCTAATAGAGGATGCCTATGACCCAACATTTTATTGTTTGATGATATTGTTATATCAATTTTTTCTTTTTCCAACTTTTTTTTCTTGGCTTGATTGCTAAGATAATCTTTTCGAGATTGAATTCCTTCTTCAATCTTTCCTCTAACTTCATTTGCGATTTGTCCAATAACAGGTCTTTCTTCTGGAGAAAGCTTACCCAT
>CAZXWU010000049.1:0-2252 GCA_964644495.1 uncultured Tissierella sp. | reverse complement strand
ATACAAGTATTACAAAATTCGGTTTCATACATATCATTATACATGTATTACACCTCCGTGTTTATGTTATACTTCTGCTAAGACTTTATCCGTGATATCATCTGCATCATCTATAATAGGTCTTTCTTCAGGAGAAAGTTTACCCATATCCCTTAGGATAGCAGTCAATTCTCCCTTTTTCCCTAGGACTTTAACTCTTAAATCATCTAGATCTTTCAGATTATCTATACTAGTCAATCTTTTAATTGCTAGCTCTTCAATTTCTCGAAGTTTATCCTTCATATTCTTCCCTCCAAAGTCGTTAAATCTCTGCATCTATATATTCGATTATAGCACCATTCATTTCTTATCACAAACCAATATTTCTAGTCTTCATAGCTTCATACATTATTATAGAAGCAGCTACACCAGCATTTAAGGATTCTGCATTTCCAGGCATAGGTATTTTAATTAGATCATGGGCTAAGTCAAGTATATCAGGATTTACTCCATTGGCTTCATTTCCAATTACGCATACGAACTTTCTATTGAATCCACCATTATATATACTATTGCCATCTAATGAGCTTGCTAATATGTAATAATTCTTGTCTTTTAATAGGCCTAAAGTATTTAGAGAATTGTTGCAAATATATAATGGCACTCGAAATATTGACCCCATAGTTGATCTAACCACCTTTGAGTTATATGGATCAACTGAGCCTTCACCTAGTATAATACCATCTATATTGAATGCATCAGCAGTACGGATGATAGTTCCCATGTTTCCAGGATCTTGTATTCCATCTAGAAATAGTATAGATGGATTGAACAAATAATCTAATTCCGATAAATCCCTTATGGTAAATTCACATATAGCCAGTAGCCCTTGAGGATTTTCCGTGTCGGATATACTTTTGAATAATGAAGTATTTACCTTAATAATATTATCCTGATTCTTTATCTCTTCATTAAATAATTTGCCATCTCGTGATTCAAGAAAGCTATCAGAAATAATAATGTTCTTAATTTTAATATTATTATTTATTGCCTCTTGAATAATCTTGATACCCTCTATTATGAAGAGTCTACTCTTCCACCTATTCTTCTTTCTATTCAGGCTTTTTATCTCTTTAATCAAAGGATTCTGATTAGAACTTATCTCTAACATTGAGCTCACCCATCTCTATAAAAAAATAAAAAGTTCCTGTATCAGGAACTTTTATGTTAATTACTCTTTGCGATTTCAACTAATTGTGCAAAACCTTCTGCATCATGAATAGCCATCTCTGATAGCATTTTTCTGTTTACTTCTATATTTGCTTTTTTTAGGCCATTAATAAATTTACTATAACTCATGCCGTTCAATCTAGCTGCAGCATTAATTCTAGTAATCCATAACTTTCTAAAATCTCTTTTTCTTTGTTTTCTACCTATATATGCATAAGTCAATGATTTCATTACGGCTTGGTTAGCAGGTCTAAAGATTTTACTCTTAGCACCATAATAGCCTTTTGCTTGTTTCAAAATTCTTTTATGTCTCTTCTTGGCATTAACGCCTCTTTTTACTCTTGCCATTTGTAGTAACTCCTCCTATCTATAATAAAATTATCTTGGTAGCATTGAATCAATTCTTTTTTGGTCACCTTTACTAACTAAAGCACCTTTTCTAAGGTTTCTTATTCTTTTAGGTGATTTTTTACCAGTCAAGTGAGATTTAAAAGCTTTATATCTTCTTAGTTTTCCAGTACCAGTTCTTCTGAATCTCTTTGCTGATCCCCTATGAGTTTTCATTTTTGCCATAAATATATCCTCCTAAACTTACTCTGACTTTGGAGTTAGAAACATAACCATATTTCTACCTTCCATTCTTGCAGGTTTTTCTATAATTCCATATTCTTTTGTCAAATCTGCAAAGTCTTTTAAAACAACTCTACCTATTTGCGTGTGTCCCATTTCTCTACCTCTAAATCTAACAGAAACTTTAACCTTATCTCCATTTTGTAAAAATTCATTAGCTCTTCTTGCTTTAACATTTAAGTCATGAATTTCAATATTTGGAGTTAATCTTATCTCTTTAACATTGATAACTTTTTGTTTCTTCCTAGCTTCTTTTTCCCTTTTAGTTAACTCATACTTGTACTTACCATAATCCAATATCTTACATACTGGTGGCTTTGCATTTGGAGCTACATTGACTAGATCAAGCTTTCTCTCTTCTGCTATTTCTAATGCCTTTCTAATAGGTACAATTCCAAGTTGACCCCCATCAG
>CAZXWU010000048.1:0-10339 GCA_964644495.1 uncultured Tissierella sp. | reverse complement strand
TCCGATTTAAAAGTGATGATTATATGGAAATAATAAGGGCTATGAATTTTATCTTGTAAGTTTAATCTTAATGCTTATAAAAATCTATAAATAAAAATAAAATGTCTAGAGTAATAGGGAGAATAAATACTCAAGACATTTTATTTTTATTGTTTTATCTATTTGCTATAAACAACTTTTCCATTGATTATAGTATGTTTTACAGTAGCTTTTGTATCTAATGCTGGAGTTCCATCGAAAATTACTATATCTGCATCTTTACCTTTTTCAATTGATCCTATTCTATCTTCTACGCCAATTATTCTAGCTGCATTTATAGTCAGCATATTAATAACTCTTTCAATATCTCCACCAAATCTAATTACTTCACCTGCTTGGACAATAATTACATCAGGATTTAATATAGGTCCATCAGTCATAATTGCACAAGCTACTCCTCTTTTGTCCAACTCAATTAGACTTTCTATATCTATTTTCCCACATTCTCCAGGTAAAAGTAATACTCCTATAGGTCCATAAATAACACCTTTACAATTCTTGGATTTTACAATATCATCGTAAAAATCACTTGCTCCCCAAGCATGGTCTAGTGTAAAGAATATGTCAAATTCTTCTGCAATTCTAATAGTAGTTAACATATCAAATTGTTCGCAGTGGACCTTTAGAGGAATTTCTTTTCTAAGAACTTTGCAAACATTTTCCATACCTAAGTCTATATCTACTTCTTTATTTTCTCTTTTAATCATATATTCTTGCCCTTTAATAAGAGTTTCTCTAAGAACACTAGCTATCCCCATACGGGTCATAGGCTTTTGATTTCTTTTACCATAGACTCCCTTAGGGTTTCCTCCCAATGCAGCTTTTAAGGCAACTGGGTTTTTAATACACATATCTTCAATACTATTTCCTTCCGATTTTAAAGCGCTTACCATACCACCAATCACATTTCCACTTCCTGGAGCAATTGCTGATGTAGTTATTCCAGATTTGATTGCTCTTTTAAATAAAGGCGACTCTGTATCTATGGAATATATAATCTCAACCTCAGGTGTTATATTATTAGTCATTTCATTGGCATCCTGCCCTCCCATATTAGTTCCAAATGTACCAATATGACTGTGGGCATCTACTATTCCAGGAGTTACTACTAATCCACTTGCATCCAATACCTCTGCATCCCCATAATCTAATTTTTCTCCTATATCTAATATCTTACCTTCACTTATAAGGATATCTGCTTTTTCATAGACTTTATCTGCGGAAGTATATATTTTAGCATTTTTTATGACCAACATGTTTTATCCCTCCTAGTATTTAGGATATTGTTTCCATCTATGAAAGTTGCTTCTACTTTAGCTTCATAAGTTTTTATAGGATTATCAGACCAAACAACAATATCTGCTTCTTTGCCCACTTCTATTGATCCAATCTTATCTTCAACACCTAGAATCTTAGCAGGTATGGATGTTATCATTTTAAGGACATCCTTATGGTCAAATCCATATTTATAATATAATATTGCATTCCATAGTAGGGATTCTTTTCCAGAAGCTATGTCATCTCCTGAAGAGCTAATAGCAACATCTACGCCTTTTTCTATTAGTTTTTTTATTCCTTCTATATCTATATTTTCATTATATACTGACATTGCTTGTGATAAGTCACCAAGTATAATCTTGAATGGTTTATTAATAATATTTCCAGTATGCTCATTACTAGCAAATGCACCGGTAAAGACAAGATCTACAGGTAAATCCTTTAATAGAAATTCTATTGCTTCCATTTCAGATCTAGTATTACAATTTATAAAGATAGGCGCTTCCTTATTTATTACCATTTGCATGGCCTCTAATTTAGAATCATAATCTTTCTTATTCTTATCTTTATACTCTATAGACTTTATAATAGATTCTTTTAAAAGTGCCATAGCCCCCATTTTAGTCATGGGAGTTTTATCTTTACTAGCATAAATTTCTTTTGTTTTTTTGCTTACTGATCCTACCATAGCAACTTTTTCTTTTACCAACATTTCATAGGGATGGTCACCAAATGTTTTATATACAGCAGCATATCCCCCTAGTACATTGGAGGTAGAAGGTGTTATTCCTACACTAGTAACACCGTATTCAAAAACTCTTTGAAACATCATACTATCTTGATCAAAGGAGTACATTACATTCATCTCAGGAGTAATTGGATCTGAATGTTCATTTAAATCATTATCTCCCCATCCTGGTCCAGTAGCACCCCACACATTTAAAGAATCTATAAATCCTGGAAATAATAATTTATCCTTAGCATCATATATTTCTACATCATCATTTACCTGTATATTTTTTCCAATTTCCTTAATTGTTTTTTTATCTATTAAAACATCTGTATTCTTTAATATATTTCCTTTTCCATCATAAATATCTCCATTTTTAATTAGGATCACATAATAACCTCCTAGTTCTTATTTAAATAATCTGCAACTAAAATACCACATTCTAACTGTATACTTATTAGTTTTTTAATAGGTACTACTTGATAATTAATCTCTTTTTCTAATTTTCCACTTAATTCCTTTAATCTTTCAAGAGACTCATTGAAGGCATCTGTTAACTCCTTATTCTTTTCAGGGTTTTCCTCTTTATTTTCTTTCATTTTTTCTAATTCTGATTCATGGGCTCTCACCAATAATCCGTATGAAAGCATCTTGTAGAATTGACTAATAAGAAGGTTATCAAATTTTTCAGCTACAGTTGCTATCTCAGAAAAATCTGGATTGCTACTTATCATTTTTTTAGTAGCTTCGTTGCTTTCAGTGTTATCACTAAAGGCTTCTAAGGCTAATTTAAATGGATTATTTTCTTCCATATGTTTTTTTGTTTTATTTAATGTTGAATTTATAAAATTATCAGCTTCTTCACCAAATTCTATACTTTTTAAAACTGCATCTTTTCTACTTATGTCTGATTCTGATAAATCAGTTATTCTTTCATCATAAAAATATGGTAATTCAGTCAACAAAGTAAAAGACCCTGCAACCTGTTCTGCATAATCAGCACTAGATGTCCCTACTTTTAAAATCTCTTCTGGATTTTCTACTCCGTACTTTTCTAAATAATCATAATTCTGCTTGATTCCCAAGCCTTCATAAATAGCAGGTGAATATTCAATACAATATGGTGCTTCCGGTTCTCCAAGATTTAAAGGAATACCTTGTTTTTTAGCTGCATTTCTCATATCATCATATATTTCTGGAATTTCTCTTGAAATATACCAATAAACTCCTCCAAAGCCAGCATTATGGAGAGAATATATAAATTTAGGTTTTATCTCATCTATTAAGTTCATCATAGCCTTTGTTTCTGGTATTGAATCATGGAAATGCATATTTTTATAATCAATAGGAAAAGTCCAATCTACTTGCTGATGTCCAGCTGGTCTAAAAAAGTTTCTAGAATAATTATATAAGGTATAAGGACCCTTAAACCAGTCTTCATTGAGCTTAGTTCCATCTGCATCCCAAGATTTTATTATATACCAAGTATAATCTAGTTTGTCTCTCAGCTCTTTATTTTCTGCTAATTCTCTAGTAAAATACTCTAACATCATTGCACCAATTGGTTCATTTGGATGAGGACAGCCAAACATTAAAGCATTGTTTGATCCTTCTCCTATTTTCAGACAATAAAGAGGGTGATTTTCTCTTGTCCTCCCCATTTCAAATATTTCCACTATATCAGGATAATCTTCCGCAAGTTTTTTACTGCTTTGATCCATTTCATCTACGGTTAAAAATTCCTTGTATTCAGGTATACCATCTAATAGTTCATCAATTATTTTTTTCATCTTATTTCCTCCTAAATATAGGCCAGATGTACTTCAGATTAAAAATACATCTAGCCCTATTTAAATTTTATCTGTCTTCTTATTCTGCTAGATCAGTAAATGTAAACTCTGCCCATCCCCATTTTCCTTCACCATCTATAGGTAGGTTTTTAAATCTTGCATTATTTGCATCATATCCTGCAAAAGCAACTATTGGAATGTACGGTAAATCTTCTGCCAATATTGATTGCGCTTGCCTATAAAGCTTAGCTCTTTCTTCTAAAACGCCTGTAGCTGCACCTTCAACTAGTATGTCATCAAATTCTTTATTACTGTAATCTCCATAGTTCGGACCTACACCTGTACCAAAACGCTTCTGTAGTGCAGCTGGGTCAGGTCCCATAAATCCACCTTGTAATTCAAGTAAGAAATCTCTTTGCACAGAAACTTTTTCATTCCATGCATTAAATTCATGGACTTGAACCTGAAGTTCTATTCCTGCTTCTTCTAATGTTGCAGCCATAAGTTTTGCAGCATCTGGATATCCTCCACCTTCAAATACATCAATAGTAAGTCCTGATATATAGTATCCATTAGCATCTTGCGTATAGCCTGCATCCTCTAATATTTTTTTTGCCTCATCTATATTGTATTGTGGAGATGTATCTTCACTGTTTGTAGCCCATTCGATTAATGCTGGGTACATATTATACTCTGGTTTTTGAACTCCATTATATATTTTTTCTGATATTTCTTCCTTGTCTATAGCTGTTGCTATAGCCCTTCTTACATTTACATCTGCTAACCTTTCATCATTTAGATTGAAAATTATTCTTATTGGTGATGGATATTCGTTTAACTCCATTCTAATATCATCATTTGCTAACAACTCATCCACGCTTGCTGATGGAACGTTTTCTAAAACATCTATTTGTCCATTTACTAATGCTTGAACAGCTGTAGCGTCATCAGGTATTATTGAGAATATTACTTTTTCTAATTTTGGTGCACCCTCATGATAATTCGGATTTGCAACTATTGTAATACTTTCTCCTTGTTTAAAGTCTGAATACATAAATGGTCCTGAGCCTATAGGATCCATTGATGCTGCATTGTCCTCCCAAGCTTCCCCATTATTATATATATGTTCTGGAAGTATGAATGTTGCATACCAACCTAAGTCTGCAATAATAGAAACATCTGCCTGACTTAAGTTTAGAACAACAGTAGTATCATCTGGTGTATCAATGGAATCAATGATGCCCAGTCTTGAGCTCATATAGTAAGATGGATTTTCTTTTATAGTTTCAAAGGTGTATTTTACATCCTCGCTTGTTACAGGCTCTCCATCATGCCATTTAGCATCATCTCTTAGGTTAAATGTAACTGATTTTCCATCCTCACTTACTTCCCAATCCGTAGCTAGGTCTGGTATAATTTGCTTGCTAGCATCTAACTTAACTAATCTATTATACAAGTTCTGAACAATAGGATAAGCAAAGTCGTCTCCCATAGTATTAGGATTGAAAGACATCGGGTCTCCTGCTCCCCTAACTATCAATGTTTCCCCAACTACTGGATCTGTTCCTACTCCATTTTCTTCTCCCGTATCTGTTCCATCTACATCAGGAGTATCAGTATCATTCGAACATCCTACTACAACAAACATAGTCAAACTTAATGCCAATAATAATAATATTAATTTTCTTTTCATTTTAATCCTCCTCTTTATTTTTATATATTCTATCGCAAGCTACTAAATGTCCATCTAAGTCATGAGTAGCTGGATATACCTCAAAACATCTCTTTACTGCCTTATAGCATCTTGGTGCAAAGTAACAACCTGGCCCAGGATTTATAGGGGTCGGTGGCTCTCCTTCTATTTCGACTTTTTCCATAAGTTCATCTGGATCAATAGATGCACAGTTTGATATCAAAACTTCTGTATAGGGATGCTTTGGATTTTGAATAATCTCATCTGTATCTCCATATTCTACAATTTTACCCAAATACATTACAGCTATTTTCTTTGATATATATCTGGTAAGAGATATATCGTGACTAATAAATACCACTGCTGCTTCATTCTCTTGGCTTAGTTTGGTAATCATATTTATAATATCTGCTCTCACTGAAACATCTAGCATAGATACTGGCTCATCAGCTATTATAAACTTAGGTTCCAACAACATTGCCCTTAAAATAGATATTCTTTGAAGCTGTCCTCCTGATAATTCATGAGGCTTTCTTTTCATAATATCTTTGGCAGGTCTAAGTCCACCGTACTCTAATGTTTCTATAATAATATTTATTCTTTCTTCTTTGGTTTTCCCAATAGAATGAATTTTTAAAGGCCTCATCATGATCTGCTCAATAGTATCTCTTGGCGTCAAAGAATCATATGGGTTTTGAAATATTATTTGAACCAATCTTCTAAAAGCTTTTTGATCTTTTTTCATTATTTCATCTGTAGATAATCCTTCTATAAATACATCCCCATCTGTAGGCTCTTCTAGTCTAGCTAAAATTCTACCTAAGGTGGATTTTCCACAACCAGATTCTCCTATAACTCCAAGGATTTCACCTTTATCCAATGTAAGAGATACTCCATCTACAGCTTTTACAAACTGCTTTTCTTTAGATTTTAAACTGAATCCTCCCTTAACTGGATACCACATGGATACATCTTCTATGTTTATGTAAGCTTTTTCCTTATTCATTGCTCTCACCTCCATACAAATGACAGCTAATAAGCCTACCATTTTCCAGTTCAATGCTCTTTGGTTTTATTTTACATTTTTCATGAGCAAATTCACATCTTGGTGCAAAAATGCAACCCTCATAATGTTTAGATAAATCTGGCAAAAAGCCTTTTATCCCTTTAAGTTCTTTTCTTTCCCCAGTAAGTGAAGGAAAAGATGATACAAGGCCCTTTGTATAGGGATGAAGCGGATTGTTAAGTACATCCTCAACATAACCTACCTCCATAAGGTCTCCAGCATACATTACTGCTACCTTATTACAAGAGGATGCTACTACAGACATATCGTGAGTAATCATTATTCTAGTCATATCTAGTTCCTCTTCCATCTTCTTTACTTCTTCTAATATTTGGCCCTGAGTAACAACATCAAGGGCTGTTGTAGCTTCATCCATAATCAATAGTTTTGGATTGTTTACTAAGCTAATTGCTATGGCTACTCTTTGTAACATTCCTCCAGATAGTTCATGAGGATAAAGATTATATATTCTTTCTGGCAAGTTAACTAATTCCAGAAGATAAGAAAACTTATTAAAGATTTCTTTCTTTGTGGCCTTAGGATTATGGACCAAATAAATATCTTCTACCTGAGTTCCTATTCTATGTACAGGAGACAAAGCATTCATAGATTTTTGGAAAACTACAGAAAGATCCTTCCATCTAATTTTCTTAAGATCTGCTTGTGATAGTTCAGTTAAATTCTTACCTAAAAAATTAGCTTCACCTCTTATCTCTGTAGTATTATCTGGTAATAATCTAAGCAATCCCATGGCTAAGGTTGATTTACCAGATCCAGACTCTCCTACTAGGCCCAATGAATCACCTTTGTAAATCTTAAAATTTGCATCTTTTACTGCATATACTTTTTTATCTTTATTTATATAAGTAACATTAAAATCCTTTAATTCTAAAATAAGATTATCCATTTTCTAAGCCCCCTTTACTTTAGAGTATTTAGGATTTAGAACATGATTAAGTCCATCTCCTAGAAGATAAAATATGGTTACAGTAATTACAATAGCAATTCCTGCAAAAGTTGATATCCACCATGCACTAGTTAAAAATGCTTTACCATCATATATCATTTGTCCCCAACTAATAACATTTGGATCTCCTAAACCTAAAAAACTTAATCCTGCTTCTGTAAGTATTGCGTTAGACATACCTACTGTAGTATTAGAGATAATTGGAAATAGTCCATTAGGGATTATGTACTTAAATAAAGTTTGGGATTTTGTTTCCCCAATTGCTGTTGCTGCTTTAACAAATGTTCTTTCCCTTAGGGACAGGGCCTGTGCTCTCATTAACTTAGCATTACTTGGCCATGTGGTAAGACCTATTACAATCATTACATTGTAAATGCTATTTCCAAACAAGGCTATTATCAACAAAATCAAGAAAAATGTTGGTAACATCATAAAAACATTTATTATCTCAGATACTATATCATCTACTCTACCTCCAAAAAAACCTGCAACCCCTCCAATGATAATACCTAATAAACCTGAGATTAAAGCAGAAATAACTGCTACTTGAAGTGATGTTCTAGTTCCATGAATTATCATACTAAATACATCTTGTCCCATCTTGTTGGTTCCAAGTAAGTGTCCATTTTCTCCAATTTCATTTAATACATTTGGTCCGAAAATATTTGGATTGTGAGTTGAAATCAAAGGAGCAAATACGACTACTAATAATAATAAAATCACCCCTAGTACTCCAAATAAAAGTTGTTTGTCATTTAAAATTTTATTTATCATTTAATATCGCCTCCTTAATATCTGATTCTAGGATCTAATAATGCATAAACTATATCAACAATCATCATCACAACTGCTATTGAGATTGACATTACAAGGTACATTCCCATTAGTGTTGGATAATCTCTTTGATTAATAGCTGTAAGTACAAGCCTACCTGTTCCTGGCCATGCAAATACAATTTCAATAAGAGCAACTCCTGTAATTAAATAAGCTAAGGATATTCCAAAGATGGTAACAGTTGGAAGTATTGCATTTCTAAATATATATTTGTTGAATATCTTTTTTTCATCCATCCCTGTAGCTCTTAATGTTAGTATGAAATCTTCATTAGTTACTTGTAATACAGAAGATTTTGCTATCCTAAAATAAAGTGGGATTTGAATAAGTACTAAGGTTCCTACAGGTAGTACCATATGCTTTAAAACATCAGTAAAATAAGCAAATCCTGTATATGAAGCTCTTTGATCTGTCATCCCATAAGTTGGTAAGATTCCCAAATTAGAGGCGAAGACTATTATTAACATTAGACCTAGCCAAAATGAAGGCATGGAGTTTAATATATAAGAAAAACCAGAAAAAAATACATCAATAATAGATCCTTCTTTTCTAGCTGCCAGTATTCCCATAGAGGTTCCTATTATTAATGACAGGATTGCAGCTGTCAGCACTAATAGTAAAGTAGCTGCAAGTTTTTCGATTATCATCTCACTAACGGGCCTGTTATATATAATCGAGGTTCCTAAATCTCCTTTTGCAGCATTAGATAAGGATTTGAAAAACTGAACTGGCAAGGGCTTATTTAATCCATGTTTCTCCTCTAAGGCAGCTCTCAGCACTGGATCATCGGATTCTTTACCCATAAGTGTCTTTATAGGGTCACCGGGAGCTAAATTAATAAGTACAAAGTTAATTAAAAAAACTATCAAAATCGTTATTATTCCAGTAAAAACTCTTTTTGATACATATCTTTTCACTTTACCCCTCCTACGATAATTATTATATTGTTAACAAAATACACCAAAAGTGAACGTGTTCACTTTCATAACAATATATTACCAAGCTAAAGCATTAATGTCAAGCATTTTTTTCAATTTAAAATATATTCTGATTTTATAGTAAGTTTATATAGATAAAAAAGTTTATTTATTATATAATTTTATATGATATAGTCCTGATACATTATACTGTAAGATAAGTAAATTATAAGGAGGCTATTATGCCTAAAAAAACATTTTTAAATTTAAGTAAAAAAAAGAGAGAAAAAATTATAAATGCAGCCTATGATATTTTTATTTCCAATGAATATGAGGATATAACTATTAGGGATATGGCTAGTGCTATGGATATTGCTATAGGAAGTTTTTATCAATACTTTGAAGATAAGGATGACTTGTATATCTATTTAATTAGTAATATTGAGAAAAGAGTTTATGAAAAAGAATTTAAAAACAAACACTCTTTCTTTATGAATACTGACGTAATTCCTCTTGAAGAAATATGCAATCAAAAGGAATTTGATTTTAACCGCACCTGGTATAGGGCACCTGTTGAGGTCATGATGAAGTTTTATTTTGGCAAACATAGTAAAGAAATAAATAGCCACGTCTTTGATGAATTAGCTGATTTGAAAGAATCAAACCAGTTAAAAGATGATATCAATATAGATTTCGTCTTTCATATGGTTTCAACCTCAATGTTCAATATTCAGATGTACTTTAAAGATAATAACATTACGGATGAGAATCTTAGGATTAAAATAAAAAGAGAATTTTATACTAGATGGTTCCTAGATGTAATACTGGCATAAATAATTATCATTTACTATTAGATTAAAATCTCTATTTATTTAGGAAATTCTTATATAGATTTTTAAATGATGAAAATACTATGAATTTTATCTTGTAAGTTCAATTATACAAAATTGATTTAGTCAAGTTGAAGAAAGAAGTGGAGACTATAACACAGCATCTTCATTCCTTCTCTTAAAAATAAAGATATT
>CAZXWU010000047.1:7371-10346 GCA_964644495.1 uncultured Tissierella sp. | reverse complement strand
CTGGGTCTTCAACAGTGATTATATTTTTTTGAATTTGATTTAATTCTCTAAGGACAGTATAGAGGGTGGTGGTCTTACCAGATCCTGTAGGCCCAGTGACCAAGATCATCCCATAGGGTTGTGCAAGAATTTGATCGAAGACATCAAGGTTTCTTTCACTAAAACCTAAACCTTCCTTTGTAAAATTAAAAGATGTTTTATCTAAAAGTCTAAGAACCGTCTTTTCACCGTAAACCGTTGGTAGGGTGGAGATTCTTAGGTCAATTTCCCTATTATTTATTATGGCTTCAACTCTACCATCCTGTGGTACTCTTCTTTCTGCTATGTTCATCTTGCCCATTATCTTGACTCTTGTAACTATAGGTGAAAGATTGGATCTAGGTAGACTCATTATCTCCCTTAAGTCACCATCTATTCTAAAACGAACCCTGATCTGGTCAGCATAAGGTTCGATGTGTATATCTGAAGCACGAGTACGTACTGCTTGTTCGATTATTGAGTTGAGTAGTCTTACTATAGGCGCAGAAGCTACTTCAGCTTGTTCTTCGTCTTCTTCTTCATCTATACCAGCCATATATACATCTGAAAACTCCGCCAATACCTGTTTGGTCTGTTCACCACTATAGAATTTATCTATGGCTTTGGAAATATCTTCAGGGGTAGAAAGCACTGGTTCTATTTCATATTTATATTTAGTAAATAGTTTTACATCATCTATTGCTATAAAATTAAGTGGATCAGCCATTGCTACTACTAAGATATCATCCTTTAAATCAATGGCGATTAGATTGTATCTTCTTACGATTGATTCTGGCAGCATGGTGACTACATTGACATTGATTTCAAATTTTCCTAAATCAACCCTAGGATATCCTAGTTGGTATTCTAATCCTTCTACTATATCATCAGCTGTTACCCAGCCTTTTTCAACAAGAATCTCTCCTAATTTCTTTTTGGATCCTTTTTGTTCTTCCATGGCTAGTTCAAACTGCTCATTATCTATCTTTCCAGCATATAGTAATAATTCTCCCAGTTTTAAATGTGATCTTTGCATAATATCATCCTTTATCTTATGTCTACATTACTACTATACTCCATAATAACAGAAATTCCTTCTTTTTTTACAGGTTTTTTATGAAATATTGACATTTTATACAAAGAAAGTCAAATACTATAAAAATTACCTATAATACATCTTATTATACTACAAAACAAGGAAAATGATAGTATATCAATTATGATAAGATTTGTTATGATTAGGAAAAATGGTTACTTTATACAAATTGAATAAAATTTACTTCAAATAAATTTCTCTTAATGTGTAAGACTATTTATAGGAGGTGGATAATTTGAAAATAAACAAAATAAGTTTATTTGCTTTGATGCTGATCCTTGCTTTTGTGGTAGTCGCTTGTACTCCAGCAAATGATATGAATGACACTGGTATGTATGATAGAAATAGATTGACTACACAGACTAGGATAAATGATTGGGATAGAAATATGGATTGGGATATGAATCAAGGTATTGATGGTGATTACAACAATAGTATGAACAATGGTCTAAACAATGGACCTAACAACAATGGTATGAACAATGGTATGAACAACAATGGTCTCAACAACAACCTAAACAATGGAATGACTAGACCAAATAACAACACTAATTTTGGTACTATGGGGACCAGAGCAAATGAAATAGCTAATGAAATAGCTGCATTACCAGAAGTAGATAGAGCTTCAGTAGTTATTGATAATGATACAGCTTTAGTAGGATGTTCCCTAAGAGGAGATACACAAGGTACAATGACAAATGCTCTTAGACAAAAAATACGTGGTATAGTTCAAGAGAATACTAATGTCACAGATGTTTCAGTAACCACTGATCCTGATATGACTAGTAGAATCCAGACTATGTCAAATAATATCCTTCAAGGAAATCCTATTGAAAACTTTGCAGATGAAATTAGAAACTTGATTAGAGATATAAGCCCAAACACTAGAACTAACACAAATACTAACAACATGACTAGATAGCAAGGATTAAGATGACTCGGAACAGTAGACTGAACCGAGTCATCTTATATTTTATTTATTTCTTTTAATAGTTTTTTTATGGCTCTAGTCTCTATCCTAGATACATAGGATCTGGATATGCCTAGCATACCTGCTATCTCCCTTTGGGTCTTGCATTCACCGTCTATAAGGCCATACCTAAGCTGTACAATTACCTTTTCCCTGTCTTTTAAGCATCTTTCTATAGCTCTGTATAGCTTCTTGGTTTGAATCCTTAATTCAACCTCATTGATGACTTCATCACCATCTGTACCCAATATATCAAGAAGGCTGATTTCATTGCCCTCCTTATCCCTACCTATGGGTTCTTGTATTGAATATTCCATCTTTATTTTTTTGTTGGATCTTATGGTCATTAGTATTTCATTTTCGATACATCTTGATGCATAGGTGGCTAATCTTGTACCTTTTTCTGCATCATATGTAGATATGGCTTTTATAAGACCTATTGTACCTATGGATATAAGATCATCCATATCCTTGCCGCTAGTGTTATATTTTTTTACAATATGGGCTACTAAACGCAAATTCCTCTCGATTAAAACCTTTCTAGCCTCATCATCTCCATCAGCATAAAGTTTCAAATACTTTGCCTCTTCTTCCCTAGTAAGTGGTTGAGGAAAAGAATTGGAATTGATCATATAGCCACATAAGATAATAAAAGGTCTAAATATATATCCTAATACAAGGACAAGTTTGTCTATCACTTTAACACCCCCAATGATTAAATATATGTATCATTGGGCTTTCCTGTGCTAGTACATAGAAAAATATTTATGGTGAAAGATCATTTAATCCCTTAACTATTTTTTCAAAGATAGGTGCCGCACTCCCTGATCCGGAGACTGCATCTTCTACAAGGACTGTAATTACATATTCTGGATTCTTGTAAGGAAAATA
>CAZXWU010000047.1:5926-7271 GCA_964644495.1 uncultured Tissierella sp. | reverse complement strand
AAAGGTCTATTTATACCACCATTGACTATTGAGGTCATCATAGAGTTGATTTGGAGTGGGGTGACCTCTATCTGACCTTGACCTATGGCTATGTTGCCTACTGCTGCTCCTAGTAGCTCATTGTCCTTGGGAAGATTACCAGGATCTTCCTCTAGGAGGCCAATATTTAATTTGCTGCCAAAGCCTAGTTTCTGTGACATCTCAATTATTTCCTTGCTCCCCACATCCTGGGCCAACTGTATAAAGACTGAATTGCAGGATTTGGCGAAACCATCTAGCAAAGAAATGTAGCCATGATGACCTCCACAGTTTATTCTGATTCCATTGATTTCTTCATAACCCTTACAATAATACTCATCTTTAATAAGGGATGGGTCATTTTCTAAGGCAGTCAAGACAACAAGAATTTTATAAATTGATCCAGGTGGATAGCCAACCTGGATAGCCTTATTGTATAGGGCCATATTCTCATCATAGAAGTATTTTTGAACATTATCCTGATCAAAATTTGGCCTTGATACCATGGCTAAGATATCAGATGTGTCAGCTTGAGATACTATGACTGCTCCCTTTATTCTCTCTCGATCCATAATCCCTTCCACCAGCTCTTGGACCTCTTTGTCTATGGTGACCATGACTCCCGAAGGATTATATGGGTCTATTTCTTGGTTAACCTTGTAGGATCCATCTAGGATCATAGTCCTAGATTTGTCATATTCTATGATAAAAGTCTCCTGATAATCTATATTTAAATACTCATCAAAGACCTTCTCTAAACCTGAATCACCACGGTTTTCTGATTTATTTATATAGCCTATTACATGGGATAGGAGGTTTGTGTCTTGGTAGCGGTTTATTATATCGACTAAGAAGAGGCCATTTTTTAGATCATCCAGGACAAAATCATCATCCATAGGAATCATAACTAGGTTTTCTTCCGTGGCCATTTTATTATGGAATTGGCTTCTACTCAAGGAAGTACTTTCTTGGACATGCCTGTATAGGTCTTCATCTTTTAGCAATAGATCCTTTTGTACTATCAAGTTGGGGATTTTTTTGTTATTGGTAAGTGGTATATTATTTCTATCGAAGATAATTCCTCTCTTTGGTGAGACAAGTATCTCCCGGCCTCTTTGGCCTAAGGCCCCTGATTGGAGTTCATCAGCTCTGACAAACTGTAGGTAATATAGCCTAAAGAGTAAAAGAATAAATAATATAAATACCATGAAGCCCATGATTTTGGCCCTTTTTATATATAAATCTCTGTTTTTATCCATAAAAAAATACCTCCTATTTTATTATTAACAGATAAAATAGGAAGTATTCAAGATCCTTCACTAGGTTT
>CAZXWU010000047.1:0-5826 GCA_964644495.1 uncultured Tissierella sp. | reverse complement strand
TTTCTTTTGCCTGGAAATTAATCTTTATTTAGTGTGGAATTTATTTTAGATACTATTAAGTCTATGGCTACTTTGTTGTAGCCACCTTCTGGGATTATAATATCTGCGTACCTCTTTGTGTGTTCTACAAATTGTAGATGGGCTGGTCTCACTGTATCCATATATTGTAGGATAACTGAATCTAGAGTTCTTCCTCTTTCTTTGATATCCCTTAGGATTCTACGAATCACCCTCACATCTGCATCAGTATCTACAAATATTTTTATATCCAATAGGTCACGTATTTCTTTTTCAGACAGTATAAGTATACCCTCTAGTATGATTATATCCCTTGGTTGGACTTTTTCTGTCTCGGATTTTCTATTGTGTCTTTCAAAGTCGTATATTGGCTTTTCTATAGTTTTTCTTTCTATGAGGTCTTTGAGATGTTCAACCAATAGATCATTGTCAAAGGCTAATGGGTGATCATAGTTTGTTTTGACTCTTTCTTCAAAGGAGAGGTGACTTTGATCTTTGTAGTATGAGTCCTGCTCGATTATTGCTATATCTGTCTCGTGTATAGATTTGAATATCTCTTTGGTTACTGTGGATTTACCTGAGCCTGTCCCTCCGGTTATTCCTATTAGTATTGGGTCTTTCACTATGGATCACTCTCCCTTATGTTTTCTTAGTAAAAAGTATTTATGAACTGGGTTTTCCATCTTCATCTTGATTATCTGTTGAGGATGGGGTGCCACATCTATCTCTGTTCCTTGGTCATCCCACATATTTTCAATTTTCTGGGTGAAATGTTTGATGCCTGGTCCAAAGACTTCGATCTCGTCTCCTACAAACATTCTATTTCTCTGCTCTATAGTGGCTATCTGGGTCTCTTCATCATAATCTAGGACCATGCCTACAAAGTCATATCCTCTTATATAGGTGCTTGATTCATATACTTGAGCTTCATGAGTAGGATTTCCAAAATAAAAACCTGTGGTAAAGTCCCTGTGACTAGCTTTCTTGATTTCTCTCAAGTAATCTTCATTGAATATATAGTTTTCTGGATCCTTGTAGTAGGCGTCGATGGCCATCCTATATGACCTTATAACAGTGGCAACATAGAAGGAGGACTTTACCCTGCCTTCAATCTTGAAGCTGTTGATTCCAGCATTAATTAGGTCTGGTATATGGGAAATCATAGATAAGTCCTTGGAGTTCATCAAGAATGTACCTTCTTCGTCTTCAAATACTGGGAAGTATTCTCCTGGTCTCTTTTCTTCTACTAGATGATATTTATATCTACATGCGTGGGAACAATCACCCATATTTGCATCTCTGCCTGTCATATAATTGCTGATTAGACATCTACCTGAATAAGAAATACACATGGCACCATGTACAAAGGTCTCCAGTTCCATATCCTCAGAAATCTCTTTTCTAATGGATCCTATCTCCTCCAAGGACAACTCCCTAGCCAGAACAACTCTTTGGGCTCCTATGTCATGCCAGAAGTTTATAGTTGCTGCATTAGTGACACTACCCTGGGTAGAGATATGGATTTCTAGATCTGGGACTGTCTTTTTTATGATATTGAACATTCCTGGATCTGATACTATGACAGCATCTACTCCTATATTATATAAATCGGTTACATATTCCTCTAAACCTTCTAAATCTTTGGGATGAGGGATAATATTCAAGGTTACGTATACTTTTTTTTCTCTTTCATGGGCAAATTCTATCCCAGTTTTTATTTGATCTAAGGAGAAGTTTTTAGATGATTTTCTTAGTCCAAATGCTTCTCCACCTAGGTAAACAGCATCTGCACCATATATAATTGCCATCTTCAGCTTCTCTAAATCTCCTGCTGGTGCTAATAACTCTATTTTTTTCATTTTAATCCTCCCTATATATTAATGCCACTCCGTCTCCAATGGGAATGACAGAAGCTACAAAGCCATCTATTTCATTTATATATTTTAAAAACTTTCTTTGTCTTTTGACTATGGTTATCTTTCTCCTAACTAGTAAATCATCAGAAGCAACCATTCCTCTAAAAAGAACATTATCAGCTATGATCATGCCTCCTGGATTTAAGAGCTTTATAGACTTGTTAAAAAACTCTATATATTGACCCTTGGCTGCATCCATAAATATAAGATCGAATTTGCCATCCATATTGTCTAGGACTTCATTGGCATCTCCATGAATGATCTTTATCTTATCCTTATAAGGGCTATTTGATATGAAGTCTTGAGCTAATTCTACCATATCCTGTCTTCTTTCAATAGTGGTAATATGGCAGTCCCCTTGTAGGCTATGGGCCATAACTAGAGCTGAATAGCCTATGGCTGTACCTATTTCAAGTATCTTCTTTGCTTTATTTGATTTTAATAATAGCTTGATCAATTGACCTACCTCTGGCTCAATGATAGGTACATGATTTTCCTCTGCATATTCTTCCATGGCTAGTAAATAGTCATGGGACTTTGGAATCAAGCCTCTTAAATATTCATCTATATATTCTTCATTTATATTTGTCAATTTTATTCTCCTACTTTAAATTTTGCCACATAAACTCCTACCACATGACTAATTGTTATGTAATAAATATTCCCTAAAATATGAAATCAATATTCTCTGAAATTTGTAGCCTTGTCATAAACATATAAAAATAGATTGCCAAACACTAGTAGGGATATCAATTCTCCCACTGAAATTCCTATTAGGGTATAGATGTATGGAATTCTTGTAAAATATGATACCCATATGGATACGATTAAGCCATTTAGTACTATAGGTGGAATCATACCAGTTACCCTAGATTTCATCTTTGAAGTCAGGATTGCTGCCATCAAGGTTACCAAGGATCCACCTAATATATCAATCAAGCCAAATCCTGAGTAGGATGCTAGTATAAGATTGGATAATAAAACTCCTACGAAAACCCCTGGTATGGCTGCAGCTTCTACTAAAGGTAATAATACCAGGCCTTCTGCAAGCCTAAGTTGAATTGGACCAAAGGTAAGTGTAGCAAGTGGAAAGGGTAATACTTGCACAAGGACCAGAACTATATAGATAGCTGCTATTAAACTTGCTTTGGTTAAATATCTTGCCTTCATAGACTACCTCCCGAAAAAAGTTTATCTCTTTATTTATTATAACATTGTTAACTGATATTACCACATCTTAGGTCGAAAATTTCATTAATTGATTTGGATCATAATGAAATGCAAAGATCCTTCGTCGCTAGGCTCCTCAGGATGACAGTCAAAATCAAAAGCTCCTGTGAATGACAGTAGAAACGGTCATAATTTAAATCCCTGGCATATATATGCCAGGGAAAGTATTATACTTCCATAATGATAGGTAGTATCATTGGATTTCTTTTGATTTTCGCAAAGAGATATCCTCTCAGCGAGTCTCTTATATTGAACTTTATAGTTGACCAATCGGTTATATTATTCTTTTCACATTCATCTAATACTTTCTTTACAACATCCTTGGACCCTTCTATTAAATCTTCGGATTCTCTAACATATACAAATCCTCTAGATATAATATCTGGTCCAGCTAATACCTTACCTTCCTTCTTACTCATGGTTACTACTATTACCATCAAACCATTTTCAGAAAGATGTTTTCTGTCTCTTAATACTATATTACCAACATCACCTACTCCAAGACCATCTACAAGGATATAACCTGCTGGTACTGAAGGTCCTCTTTTGGCGCTTGTGGAAGTTAATTCTAAGCTGTTACCATTATCCATGATAAATATATTATCTTTGCTCATACCAAGGGATTTTCCTATATTGGCATTTGCCATTAGGTGTTTGTATTCTCCATGACCTGGCATAAAGTATTTAGGTTTAACCAAAGTATGAATTAGTTTTAATTCTTCTTCCCTAGCATGACCTGATACATGGACTTCAGCCAAGGTATCATATACCACTTCTGTGCCTGTGGCTACCAACCTATTGATTACCCTGGATATGGTTTTTTCATTACCTGGTATTGGTGATGCGGATAGTATGACTAAATCATCTGCCATCAAGCTTATCTTTCTATGCTCTCCATTTGCTATTCTAGTCAAGGCGGACATTGGCTCCCCTTGGGATCCTGTTGTGATAAGGACTAGTTCATCTTTTCTATATTTGTCCATGTCATTTATATCTATTAGGGTACCATCTTGTATATGAAGATATCCTAATTCATGGGCTATAGTAGTATTATTTACCATGGAACGGCCAGATAAAATTATTTTCCTATTGTTTAGCTCAGCAGCATTGATTATCTGTTGAACACGATGGATATTTGAAGCAAAGGTGGCTACAATAATTCTGCCCTCTGATTTTGAAAAAATATCCCTAAAGGTATCCCCAACCTTGCTTTCACTCATAGAAAACCCTGGTCTTTCTGCATTAGTTGAATCTGAGATTAAACATAATACACCCTTATCTCCAAGTTCAGCAAATTTGTGTAAATCCGTTACATCACCTGAAATAGGTGTAAAGTCAATTTTGAAGTCACCAGTATGAACTACTGTACCCACTGGTGTATGGATAGCTATTGCGGAAGAATCTGGTATGGAGTGCCCAGTTTTGATAAATTCAAGATCAAAGACACCTGATTTTATTATATCTCCATGTTTTACTACATTTAAATTTACCTTGCCTAATCTATGTTCCTTCAGTTTGTTTTCCAATAGTGCTATGGTTAATTTTGTTCCATAGATTGGAAAATCAACCTTTTTTAAAACATAAGGTATGGCACCAATATGGTCTTCATGCCCATGGGTTAGGAATAGTCCTTTTATCTTATCCTTATTTTTGATTAGATAGGTTATATCGGGAATTACAATATCTACACCTAACATCTCATCGTCTGGAAATGTCATTCCACAGTCTATTAATATAATCTCGTCTTTATATTCAAAAACAGTAATATTTTTACCTACTTCCCCCATTCCTCCTAGGGGAATAATTTTTAGTTTGTTTTCTTTACTCATTACATCTCTCCTTATTATCTCTTAACATTAGTATTGATTATTTTTGAAATTTAATTCTTAACAATAGAAAAAAACCATAAGGTTTATTATTTACAGTCACTACAATATCCATAAAATTGTACATTATGATCTACTATAGAAAATTTACCACTTTTTTCTATTTCCTTTTCCAAGGTATCTAATAAATCAAGTTGGACTTCCATTACCTTTCCGCATTTAAGGCATATTAAATGATGATGATGGTGATCACCCGTTCCACTGCTTAGTTCGTACCTACTATATCCATCATCAAAATTTAATTTATAGACTATATCCAGTTTTTCAAATAATTGCATCGTTCTGTAAACAGTAGCTATTCCAATCTCAGGAAATTTTTCAGAAACAATATTATAGATTTCTTCAGAACTTAAATGTTCTTCTCGGTTATTATATATTGTTTCTAATATAGCTTTCCTTTGAGAAGTTAGTTTATAACCTTCTTTTTTAAGGCTATCCTTATAATGATTTAAATCACATTTCACTACTTTCACCCGTTTTTCTATTGTTATATGTTATCTTAATTTTACATTATTGTCAACTATTGTAACTTTTCTCTCATGAGGTCTTCATAGGTATTTTGAGCTTCACTTAGCTCATCGTCATCTATGCCTACAAGTAGTTCATCCCCATTTTCGTCAACTTCTACCCTTAAAATGTAGGTAAAGGATTCTATATCATCAGCTGGTAGTAAAGCTACATAATCACTGTCATCCAAGGAAAATTTGGCTTTTACTATAAATTCTATCTTGTTACCTAATTCATCATAAAATAAATGTCTTTCAGTCAATTAATCT
>CAZXWU010000046.1:0-11026 GCA_964644495.1 uncultured Tissierella sp. | reverse complement strand
AGAGCCTAAGGGCTCTTTTTTATTTGCCAGTAATGCATAAGTAGATAAATCCTTCATCCAACGGGCGGTCGAAGACACGGCCCTACATATGAAAACAACAGGTTGGGTTAGTTTTCATGGCATCTCGATTTTTCATCCTATGGCTTTTATATGGATTTTATTCTTAAATATTTTATAGAAAATATATGTCCCTATAAGATAAAAGCTTATAGTAAAGCCATATGGTGTGTTATATGAATACATGGTCATAATACGTCCACCTAAAAATATACCTAAGGCTCTTGACATGTTATTTACCATACCTTGGACTGCACTCATGAGTGGTCTTTGATGTTCTTCCACTATAAACATGGAAATATTTCTAATAAGTGGTTGTCCCATATTCATCAAAGAACTTCTTAAGAAAAAAGCAATAGCTACAATAATGATTCCCTGAGGGAACCCAATTGCAATTAGTAGAGGTATACTCAACAATTGAGTAAGAATTATAGTCTTATATTCACCAATGCGGTTAGTCAAGTAAGGGACACTAAGGCCCCCTAATACAGTTCCTAATTGAGAAAAACTAAGGATAAGCCCTACAATACTTTCAGTTGTATTCAAGGAGTATTTTAAATATAGACCAAAAAAAGGTACCACAAGCCCAGCTCCCAAGCCAATAAAAGCTGAATAGGTTAAAAAGGTAATATTGGTTTTAGTAAAGAAACCTTTAATCTCAGATAGATCCAGTTTCTTATTATCTTTTGCAGGTTTTGGCTTTAACTTACCCAAGGGTATAATAGCAATAAAGCTCATTAGACTAACAATAACAAGGGCATATCTTAAAGGTAAGACACCAGGACCAATAATCTTTGCAAATATATCTGCTATAAAGCCAGTTATCAATGAGCCTGTCACAAATGCAGCATTTGTAATGGCAAAGGTAAGACTAAAGGCATGTATCCTTTCTTCAGAACTTGTTTGACTATAGATAAAAGGAGCCTCTATAGTAAACATAGCAGCTTGTCCAAATCCAAAAATTACAGCAATGACCTTCATTAAATGTATATTCTCAACAACAACTATGGATATACTACTTATACCTAGTGTAAAAAGTCCTATTATAAGAGTACGTTTTTGTCCAATTTTCTCTGCAATTAGAGCAATTATAAAAGTAAACATGGCTACAGATAAAGTTTGCAGGGAAAGTATTGAGCCTACAGCACTCTCTGGATAGCCTAATTCTTTTACATATATTCCAAAAAAACCATTAAAAGAGGCGGCAGTCAAGCTATATAAGAAAACAACAATTATGAAATTTTTTATTATTGAATTCAAGTTTTTATATTTCATACAAGAATTATATAAGAAATTTTACAAATATGCAATTGACTAATCCCTAAACAAGATTGTACAAAAACATGATCTTCAGTATATGGATAATGGTAATCCTCATTGGGGTCAAGAATATTATGATAATTTAATCCAAAAGGGATCAGCAGAGATATGATGATTATATTACAAGAGCTGAAGCCATGGCATTGATAGATAGAATTACAAATTGGATTATAAAAAAATTAGCCTAAATTAAATTTTAAAATAACCAAGAAATACCTCTTAAGAGATCATAAATTTGGGCATACTAATTTTATCTAGGAGGTGTTTTTTAATTGAAATTTAAAAAAATCAAACCAATTTTGATACTTTTACTGATTTTTTCCCTAGTCCTGGTGACATCATGTGCCAATGATGTGAATGACACCAACGATATAAATGATGACGATCAAAACAATGTCACAGATCCTAATACAGATAATATGGATAATAACAATGCTAATAATGGTGGCACTAACCAAAATACTGACAGACCTGGAGGTCAAGATAATTTAGACCAAGATGTAGACCTCACTACAATGCTCTTAGCAGAAGAAGAAGTAGCAGATGGTCAAATCTATATACGTGAAGATTGGGCAATAGGAGCCATCAACTTAAATGACGATGTATCACAAGAAAGAGCCCAAGAAATAGCCCAGTTATATGCAGAACAAATCCAAGCAAAATATACCGATAAAAGGGTAAATGTCCAAGTGATTCTAAGAGGGGAAAACGTAGCAAATATCGAACTATAGCAAATATTTCCACTAGAATATTTTACATCTTATCTACAGATAATAAAATAGAATCTATTTTATAAGGAGGTTAGACAAATGAAAAAAGGATTGATACCAACGGTTCTAGGGACAGCAGTCACAGGCGCAGCAATATATTCAAAAATGCCTGGTATGAATATGAGAAAGCTTAGGAAAATGGATACGGGAACAATGGTGGCATCAGGATTATTAGGATTTGGTTTAGCCCATGTTGTATTAGGTTCGATAGATTTAGTACAAAAGAAATAGATTTAGCAGGGACTTAAAAATCCCTGCTTTATTTTTTTGTTTGGAATACGCATAGGGGGTATATATTTACAATATAATATAGTAGAATATTAAAAGTAGGAGGGACAATAAATGGACTTATTAGAAATAATGGATGTGTCATTACCAATAGCATTTGGAGCAGGACTAATATCCTTTTTTTCGCCATGTATACTACCATTAATACCAGCCTATATAATATATATAACAGGTAGCAATATAGAAGAAGATTTAGGAAAGAATAGGCTATTTGTGCTCACAAGAACTCTATTTTTTGTATTAGGATTTACAATCATATTTATGATAATGGGAACATCGGCAAGCTTTTTAGGCAAGTTATTTATAAGAAACAAGCAAATATTTTCAAAGATAAGTGGAATCATAATAATTATATTTGGATTAAACATGATGGGCATACTTAAGATTAAATTTTTGAATACAGAGAGAAGACTTAAAGCACCTAGAAAGATGACTAGTGGACTAAGTTCCATGGTCATGGGTATGGCCTTTGCAGCAGGATGGACACCATGCTTTGGACCAACCCTAGGAGCTATACTAATGTTAGCTGGAGGGGTAGATACTGTCTCCAAAGGAGTGTTTTTACTTCTAATCTATTCAGTAGGGATGGGGATACCATTTATATTAACAGCCCTATTTATAAATGTATTTACTAAATTCCTAGAAAAAGCAGATAGATTTATGAAATACATACCAATAATCAGTGGTCTCATAATGGTGATATTTGGTTTGTTGATATATTTTAACAAGATGATGCAGTTTAGCAATTTATTGATCTAAGGAGTGATATAATGAAAAAACTCATAATAATTATCCTAATGGTTTCCTTAATATTAGTAGGATGTAGTGGGGAAAACGATGAAGTAGCAACACCAGAAACAATCCCAGAGGAAAATACACAAGCTAACACAGCGCCCTACAGTCCACAAACACAATTAGCCATAGGTGGAGAGACCCCAGACTTTACCCTGACAAATCTAGATGGTGATGTGGTAAGTCTATCAGACTATAGAGACTTTATAGTTCTAATCAATTTTTGGGCATCGTGGTGTCATTGGTGTGATGTAGAGATGCCGGATTTAAATAGACTTCACAATGAAAATGAGGATGTAGTCGTATTGGCAGTCAATGTAGAAGAATCTCAAGATGTAGCAAGAAACTATATCGAAGAGAATGGATTTGATTTCCCAGTAGTACTTGATAGTGATGGAGCCATATCAAGACAGTTTTTAATAGATGGTCTTCCAAATTCATACTTTGTAAATCCAGAAGGGACTTTTATGGGTAGGGTACGTGGTATGATTACCTACGATCAAATGATAGAAATAATAACAGATATAAGAAATGCGGAATAGCTAATATATACAAAAAATATAAATGGCTATGCACTTGATCGAGTGCACAGCCATTTTCTCTTAAGCTCCTATCATAGACATGCCTAGATAGTAAAGACCAGCTATTGCTATTATCTGAAGTACAGTAATAATCCCTATAACCTTACCATAATCAGCCAGATTACCCAATTTTCTTACCCCCTGAACTCATTATAAATTCATATAATTAATTGACAATTTCCTATCAATTACAATGATAGCTCTTTAACAAACCATTGTCAATGGCTAAATATACAGGAAAACGGTGTCTTAAACAAGTTTAAATTTTCAAATTATTGCTACATCTTATTAACTAATAGATATTGATAAAAAACGTCTAATTTATTGACAATAAATTCGCCAAACAGATATAATAGGATACATAACAAATTTTACACACCTAAGGAGGATGGTAAATGAAAATAACAATAATAGGATGCGGCAATGGTGCTTTTGCCACAGCAGGAGACTTATCGTCAAGGGGGCACCAAATCACCCTATATGTAAACAGAAAACACGGAAAAAATTTTGAAGAAATAAAAAGGTACAATATCATCAATTGCATAGGTGTAGGTCCAGAAGGACCTGTAAAAATTCACAAAGTCACCCATGATATAGAAGAAGCTATGGCTGACTATGATTTGATAATGCCTGTCATACCTTCATATGCACAGGATGAAATAGCAGAATCCCTACTACCATATCTAAAAAATGGAGATAAAATACTTCTTTCACCTGGTTCTACAGGTGGAGCACTTGTATTCGCTAAAATCTTCCATGATAACAGACCAAAGTTAAAAGTAAAAATATCAGAATTTCATACCTTGCCATATACGGCTAGAAAAGTTAATCCAAGCACAGTAAATATTTCATTAATGTGTAAAATACTATACTTTGCTACATTTCCAGCTATCTATAATGAAGAGATGTTTGCCATAGCCAAAGATCTTTATCCAGCATCTGTAATGGTAGAGGACGTATTAGAATCATCTATGAATAATGGAAATGCAACCACACACCCAGCACCAGTAGTACTAAATGCAGGAAAAATCGAATACTACGGCAAGCATTACCACTACAAAGAAGGTATGACACCTTCGGTAGCAGGAATTGTCCAGCTAATAGATGATGAAAGAAAAAATATATGCAGAGCACTAGGCTATAAAGAAGTAGATATAAAAGAAAGATTATATTTGATGGGATATGCACCCCAGGCTGATACAGTATACGAAAGTATCCAAGGCAGCGATGTATTCTTACCAATAGAAGGGCCAAATGATCTAGGTGGTAGATACCTAGCAGAAGACGCACCACTTTCCTTGCTAGCCATGTCCTCTTTGGGAAGGGCAGTAGGAGTAGAGACCCCATTGATGGATTCCATAGTTCATCTAGGAGGAGCCCTCAGAGGTGAAAACTATTGGGAGACAGGTCGTGTCCTAGAGCATATGGGACTTGACAATAAGAGTATTACAGAGATCAAAGAATTCTTGAAATACGGCTACGATTATACATAGAGGCTGATTTCACCAGTTATATAGATATTATATTGATAAAAATACCAAAAACTTTTCCTTTGAAATCTCCATTAAAGGGTATCAAATAAATAGGTACTTAAGGAGGTATTGCTATGACTATGGATTTTAGATTAAAAGCACAAGAACTAACTAGTCTATGTAATCTAGATGACTTTAGCTTTAATACAACAGATGAGTTAAAACCATTAAAAGGAATAATAGGTCAAGAAAGAGGGACCTCAGCCTTGAGATTTGGTCTTAAGATGAAAGAAAAAGGATACAATATCTATGTTACTGGTATGGGAGGTACAGGTAGGACCACCTTTACAAATTCTATCGCCAATGAGTTTGCAATAGATAAGCCAGTTCCATCTGACTGGGTATATGTCTACAACTTCAAGAGGAAAGAATCACCAAAAGCCCTGAGCCTAGCTCCAGGAAAGGGTAAAAAGTTCAAAGAAGATGTCGAAAGCACCATCGAAAACTTAAAGAAAGTGATTCCGGAGACCTTCAAAGGTATGGAATATGAATCACGAAAAAGCGATCTAATTCGAATTGATAATCAAAAGAAAGCTGAACTAATGAAACAACTCAATGAGAAATCAGCCAAATATGGATTTATGTATCAGCCTACTGAGCAGGGTATGATGTCAATAGCCATGAAGGACAACAAACCCATGAGTGAAGAAGACTTCCAAAACCTATCAGTAGATGAAAGAGAAGATATGATGGCCAAGTACAATGAGCTCCACTTGGCAACCCTAGATGATTTTAATAAATTTAGAGAAGCAGATGAGAAGATAGCCCAGGCAATCAAAGACTTGGATAAACAGGTGACTGCAGATATAGTAGAATACGATATAAATAAAATCAGAGACAAATACAATGGCAGTGACAAAATTACAGAGTATTTAAATATGTTAGAGGAAGATATCCTAGACAGCGTAGATAAATTTAAGCAAGGCACAGAGAAAAAAAACTTATCATTATTTGAAATGCCTGGAAGTGATGATAGTAAGTTTTTCCAAAGATATCAGGTCAACCTATTTATAGACAATTCGAGTCTGGACCATGCACCAATCATCAATGAATCCAATCCAGTATACAATAATCTTATGGGATCCATTGAATACAAGAGTCAGATGGGAGTACTGGCAACAGACTTCACCCAGATAAGACCAGGATCACTTCATTTTGCCAACGGTGGCTACTTAATATTTCAGATGAAGGAAATTCTTACCAATCCAGTATCATGGGAGATGCTTAAGCGTGCCCTCAAGACAGACGAAATCAATATTGAAAATCAAAATAGGCTAACGGGATTAGCAGTCACATCAAGCCTTAAACCAGAGCCAATTCCACTTGATATTAAAGTGATAATAATAGGAGATGAATACACCTATAATATGCTCCATGCATATGATGATGATTTCAAAAAGCTATTTAAGATAAGAGCAGACTTTGATGTAGAGATGGATAAAAATCAATCCAATGTACAATTGATGGCTGAATTTATAGCTACCCATTGCCAAAATAAAAATCTAAGGCATTTTGATAGATCTGCAGTAGCTAGGATAGTAGAGTATTCTTCTAGATTGGTCTCTCACCAAGACAAGATGAGCACGGAGTTCAACAGAATAGTAGAAATCCTCTATGAGGCAGACTTTTGGGCTGGAGAAGATGGATCAGATATAGTCTCAGATAAAAGTATCCAAAAGGCTATAGAAGAAAAGATATATAGGTCCAATAGATACGAAGAAAAGCTTAATGAAACCTTTGAAGCAGGTACCATACTCATAGATGTAGAAGGTGATAAGATAGGACAAATCAATGGTCTGGCAGTCCTATCCACAGGTGACCATGCCTTTGGAAAGCCTAGCAGGATCACCGCATCAGTCTATAGTGGAGAGGATGGCATCATAAATATAGAGAGAGAAGCAAAACAAAGTGGTAAGTCCCATGACAAGGGAGTCCTCATCCTATCTGGCTATCTAGGAGAGAAATTTGCCACTAAGAAACCATTGGGCATATCAGTAGGTATAGGCTTTGAGCAAAACTATTCCATGATAGATGGGGATAGTGCATCCTCTACAGAGCTATACGCCATATTATCATCCATGGCAAAGGTTCCAATCAAGCAAAATATAGCAGTCACAGGCTCAGTTAATCAAAAAGGTGAAATCCAGCCTATAGGTGGGGTCAATGAAAAGATAGAAGGTTTTTATGAGATATGTAAGAAAAAAGGCCTTACAGGGGACCAAGGGGTAATGATTCCAAGAAGAAATACAAAAAACTTAATGCTAAAAAGTGAAGTAATCCAAGCGGTAGAAGAAGGAAAGTTCAACATATATGCCATAGACCATATAGAGGAAGGGATAGAGCTACTAACAGGCATGGTAGCAGGAGTCATTAATGACCTAGGAGAATATCCAGAGGGCAGCATAAATTATGAAATAATGAATAATTTGGAAACTATGCAAGTGGCACCTTCCACTAGTTATTAAAAATTTTAATCAGAAAAGGGAGATAGGTATGGGATTCTATAACTTTACGGCAAGGGATATCTATGGAGAAGAAGTGAGCATGGACAGGTACAGAGGCAAGGTGGTTTTAGTTGTCAATACTGCAAGTAAATGTGGTCTAACACCTCAATTTGAAGACTTGGAAAAGCTCTATAAGGAATTAAAAGAAGAGGGTTTAGAAATATTAGGATTTCCATGTAACCAATTTGGAAACCAAGAGCCTGGGACCAATGAAGAGGTCAATGAATTTTGCCAATTAAACTATGGGGTTACCTTTACCATGTTTGAAAAGATAGAGGTTAACGGGGACAATGCAGATCCTTTATTTGATTATCTAACCAGTGAGACCAGAGGTCTACTTGGTAAGAAAATAAAGTGGAACTTCACAAAGTTCTTAATAGACCGTCAAGGTAATGTAATCAAAAGATATGCACCAACAGTAACTCCATTAGATCTGAAGGATGACATAGTAAAACTTTTAAATAATAAATAATGATATAAAAGACACTCACCACTTAATTGGTGAGTGTTTTCAATATATGAATTAAAACACCAATTATTGATTAGAATAATATTAATAAAATGATGCTGGGAGTGTGATTTATTGAGTAATTTACATTGGGTTTGGAAGACAATTCTTATATTTTATGTTGGTAGGCTTATTTTAAGAATAGCAGGTAGAAAGTCTATATCACAGATGACAATTACACAAGTCGTTGTAATGGTAGGGATTGGTTCACTATTAATTCAGCCTGTAGCTGAGGAAGATATTCTAAAAACTTTTGGCGTTGCTTTAGTAATAACTCTGCTTATGATACTAACAGAATATTTAGAGATGAAATTTGATGTTTTAGAGACAATATCAACTGGTAAAGCAAAAATTGTTATTGAAAATGGGGAGGTAAATCTCAAGAATTTATCTAAGCTTAGGATGTCTATTGATAGAATGGAAACAAGATTAAGACAATCAGGTATTTCATCAATAGAAGATGTGAAATACGCCACAATTGAGGTTAGTGGTCAATTAGGTTATGAATTAAAAGATGATAATAAGCCGGCGACTAAGGGAGATATCAAATTATTGATGATGGAAATCTTACAGTTAAAGGAATCTTTAGGTATTATTAATAATCAGTCGCAGTCAGAGGATAATCAAGGAGATAATATATTTGAAGAAATTCAGAATAAAAAATTTGAAGGGGAAAATGAGCCTTAATAAGTTGGATAAACATATACTTTGCTAAATTGATAAGTAGACAATGTACTTATCTTTTTTAGTTTTTTGATATTCTATAAAAAATATTGAGTATCATTATGAGTGTCGAAAATTACTTAGGTAATTAATTTAAAATTATGTTTTTGCCAATGATTTATACTATAATATAGATAAAGAAGTTGGGGAAGTGTAGTTTGTGGAAAATAAGCTTAAAAGACTTTGAAGAGCCCAAAATAGCAACTTTATGAAGACTTTATTGGGAAAATGTTATAAACTAGACTATATTTATGGGCATAGCGATAGTGAATCATTTTGGGAATATTTTGCAAAAACAGGAGGTGATTTATTTGGTTTGGATATATATAGCAGTACTTTTATTAATTGTAGTATTAGGGATTTTATATAGAGTCAAGGATTTAAAGGTTATTAGGGTATTCGGTTTTGAGATAATTAGATTTTTATTATGCTTCTTAATTGTATTAGTAATAATTGGTGAAATTATTTTACCTATGCCAGACTACTATATAAAAGGAAAAGAGATTAATTTAAA
Organism: uncultured Tissierella sp.; assembly: GCA_964644495.1. Classification (GTDB taxonomy): domain Bacteria; phylum Bacillota; class Clostridia; order Tissierellales; family Tissierellaceae; genus JAAYTL01. Next base: position 1,437 of record CAZXWU010000046.1, on the reverse strand, counting down.
TAAGGTATTAGAGGAAGAGACATTAAGGGCAGGGGTTCAATTTGATGATGGAAGTTTTATAGTTTTAGAAAGTCATGGTATGCATTTTAATCATTTGTTTTTAAGTTCTTATGAAATAGCTGGGGAAGAAGAAGTTCGATTTTATCATTATGAAAAGAACCTATTTGGAAATATGAAACTCAAATATCCCCTGAGTGAGATCAATTTAATTACAGATAATTCTAATCAGGACGACTATTATAGTGCATACGTGGGAGATGGTATTTTTAGGGGATATCTTGTAACGGTAGGTTTAGGTGAAGAGTCATCAGAGCCAAGGAATTATGGATTAGGCAAATATAGAATAACTAAAACACCTCAGGAAGGTTATTTCATGTGGGTAGAAATGACCAGAGAACCATGGAAAATAGATATAGGAGAGTTTACCTTGTTTGGTCTGGCTATTTTAATTTCAGCGGCGTTAGGTAAGAAAAGGGAGCCTGTAAAGTTCCATGAGAAATGGAGAAAAAGAGATAAGATTTTTACATATGAAAAAAATAAGAACTCAAAATTATGGTAAGTTTCAATAACAATGTCAGGATTTTCAGCATAAACCCAAGCCCTCTTTTTATTTTTTAAAGTATTTACAATTTGATTACAATATCTATAAAAACAATAAAAGTCTAAATATTATGAGAAAATCTAATCACAGTAGATAATGGGCGTTAAAAAATGTGAGATGATGGGGTGAGATTGATGAAAAGAATCTTATTATTATTTATTTTATTAATCGCATTAGTATTGACAATGGGATGTCAGCAGACAGAAGTAGATTCTAATTATATTAATGAGAAATATGGATTTAGTTTTAGGATTCCATCTAATTGGGATGGAAAGTATGAAATTATAGATGCGGTAGATGGGATAATAGACTTTAAGTATACTGGATACGAAGATCATCAAGGTGGTGGATATCAAGAGTTCTTTTTCATAGGAGTTGCAACTATAGAAGAATATGAACAGAGATTACATGAACCTAGGACTGGTATATTACTTGCAGAGGGGGACGAGTATGCATATATACTTAACATACCTTTAGATAATATAATATTGGATAAAGAAAAGAATGAAGAATATATAGAAATAAGGCTTTCTGAAGAAGAAATAAAAGATAGATTTTCAATAATAGGTTTGCCAAGTGCTAGTAAAGAGCAAAAAACTTTTAATGGAGAAAAAGAACCATTAACCCAAGAAATAATAGAACTAAATGAGATCATAGCTGAAAAAAATGAGGAGATAAACCGTCTAAAAAAGCTTAATTCTAATAAAATGACTGAGATTAAAGAACTAAGAGAAAGTATTGAGATGGTTAGATTTTCTGCATATGCCAGAGTAGATGATTCCTTTGATAACTTAAAGAATATATATAATATTAGTTCTAAGCATATGATTAAAGAT
>CAZXWU010000045.1:8469-11062 GCA_964644495.1 uncultured Tissierella sp. | reverse complement strand
GGTTTATCAGTCAATTCCTTAGTCTTTCTAATCTCTTCTCTAATCATATCCCCAGGAAGACTTCCTGCTGCTATGATTCCTAGTCCTCCAGCATTAGATACAGCTGCTGCTAACTTATGTGTAGCTACCCATGCCATTCCCCCCTGAAAGATAGGATACTCTATATTTAATAATTCTGTTATTCTAGTATTAAACATCTCTTTCCTCCTTATTCCATCTTAAGACTATTGAACCCCAGGTTAAACCTGCGCCAAAGGCTACTAAAAGAACTGAATTGCCCTTTTTAATCTTATTAGCCTTAACAGCTTCATCTAAGGCTACTGGAATTGATGCGGCGGACATGTTTCCATACTTATTTAAGTTTACATAGACCTTATCTTTTGATAAGTTTAGTTTTTTTCTGGCTGAATCTATAATACGAATATTGGCTTGATGTGGTACTAAAAAGTCCAAATCAGAAATATCCATATTAGCCTTTGCCAGAGCTGCCATGGATGATTTTTCCATTGCCCTTACAGCAAACTTGAATACTTCCCTTCCATCCATATGAATATAGTGAAGATTGTTGGCCAAGCTTTCTATATTGGCAGGTTCTCTTGAACCACCAGCCGGCTGAATTAGGGATTCATAATTACTTCCATCTGACCCTAACTCTTGGGAAAGTATACCATATCCTTCATCACATCTTTCTAGGACACATGCACCTGCACCATCACCAAATAGTACGCATGTATTTCTGTCTTCCCAGTTCAATATTCTAGAAAGAGTCTCTCCTCCTATAACTAGGACCTTATCATAGATCCCTGTTTTTATAAAATTAGCTCCTGTTGATAGGCCATATACAAAACCTGTACATCCAGCATTTAGGTCAAAGGCTGCAGCATTTACAGCACCAATGTTCTTCTGTACAATACAAGCTGTTGCTGGCATACCAAAATCTGGAGTAATAGTTGCTACAATAATCAAGTCAATTTCTTCTGGTTTTAGCTTTGCATCCTCTAAAGCCCTTATAGCTGCTTCAGTACTTAAATCTGAGGTAGCCATACTTGTTGGAGCAATTCTTCTTTCCTCGATCCCAGTTCTAGTAACTATCCACTCATGACTAGTGTCCACCATTTGTGCAAGGTCATGATTAGTAAGAACTTCCTCAGGAACAAAACTACCTATTCCAGAAATACCTACAGAAAAGTCTTTCAACTTACCACCTCCATTTTATTTAAATATTAAATGAAAATTTATCTTTTTATAGACCACCTCCTAAATATATTTGCAAAAAACAGCTTATTGATTTACTATAAATATAATAAACAAAACTTAGAAGTAAGTATATATGATTAGGAAAAAATAAGCAATAACAAAAATTCTCATAATTATACTAAAGGAGGTGAAATCAATGGGAAAGGTTTTAGACATACAAGCAATTATGGAGGTAATACCACATAGATATCCATTCTTGTTTGTTGATAAAGTAGAGATTATAGAATCAGGTATCAAAGGAGTAGGCTACAAGAATGTCACCATGAATGAGTACTATTTCCAAGGGCATTATCCAGGTATGCCTGTGATGCCAGGTGTTATTATAATTGAGATTATGGCACAAGTAGGGGCAACCATCCTCCTGTCTGATGATGGATTCAAAGGCAAGGTACCTTACTTTGCTGGAATCAATAAGGCCCGCTTTAAAAGGAAGGTTCTACCTGGTGATACTTTGAGAGTCGAAGTGGAGATAACAAAGCTAAGAGGATCAATTGGCATTGGCCAGGGTAAGGCATATGTTGGGGATGAGATTGCAGCTCAAGGGGAGTTTATGTTTGCAATCCAGTAGCCTGTCATAAGTCGGATATGGATATTTGATAATTAAAATTTTGGTTAGGAGATGAATGAATGACATTGTCGCAGATAAAAATTGCTAATAAGATTACTAGAGTTCCAATAATCCAAGGTGGTATGGGTGTAGGAGTGTCTTTATCAAGCTTAGCTTCAGCTGTAGCCAATGCAGGTGGGATTGGAGTAATATCAGGAGTGCAAATAGGATATAGGGAAGCTGATTTTGATAGAAATACTCAGGAGGCAAATCTAAGAGCATTAGCTAAGGAGATAAGAAAAGCAAGAAGTTTAAGCCCTGAGGGTATAATTGGAGTTAACCTAATGGTTGCAATCAAAAACTATTCAGATATGGTAAGGGTTGCAGTAGAGGAAAAGGTAGATCTGATTATATCAGGTGCAGGCTTACCTAAGGATTTACCTGACTTAGTAAAGGGATCCAATACAAAGATAGCCCCTATTGTCTCTTCATCTAAGGCTGCTGCCCTTATAAGTAAACTTTGGAAGAGAAGATATGATTATCTGCCAGACTTGGTTATAGTAGAAGGGCATGATGCAGGAGGACATCTAGGATATTCCTTTGAGGAATTAGAGGATGAGAATAGGCCATCTTTGGAAGATACAGTTGTAGAAGTAATAAACGCCCTAAAGCCATTTGAAGAATCATATGGTGAAAAGATACCTGTAATAGCTGCAGGAGGGATATATGATGGCCATGATATAGAAAGATTTTTAAAACTAGGAGCAAGAGGTGTCCAGATGGGGACAC
>CAZXWU010000045.1:0-8459 GCA_964644495.1 uncultured Tissierella sp. | reverse complement strand
GCAACCCATGAATGTGATGCATCCATTGAGTTCAAAAATGCATATGTTAATTGTAGACAAGAAGATATAGATTATATATTAAGTCCAGTAGGTATGCCTGGGCAAGCAATAATCAATCCTTTTATCAAGAGGATTAAAGCCCAAAGAGAAAAAATTACAAAATGTTTCAATTGTCTTACACCTTGTGATCCAGCAAAATCACCATACTGTATTTCTCAAGCCCTAATAAATGCAGTAAAAGGGGATGTGGATAATGGTCTGGTATTTATAGGAAAAAAAGGGCATAAGATTGATAAAATTGTAAGTGTGGAGGAGTTAATCCACGAATTATCGACAGTTATCCAGTAATTGTGGATAAGATGTGAACAATCTGTGGATAAAATTCTTTATAAAGAAAAATTCAAAAAAATTTAAAAAATTCAAAAAGACTTGACAAATTCTTAAATTACTATTAGAATACCTATTAAGTTTATTTTTTCGAATTTAGCAATTTAATACGATGACTTAGAAGAGAAGAGTAGGCATGTGAATACTTATACAGAGAGTTCCAGATTGGTGAGATGGAATAAGTGCTAGCAGGCTGAACATGGCCTTGGAGTCTGGTTGTTGAATTTTTAAACAATCACGTGTGCACACGTTACAGTGCTAGAGTATTGAGGGGTTTTTATCCTGCGTACTTGATGAGATATCCTATCGTGAGATAGGTATAAACCAAGGGTGGTAACACGAAGCTTTCGTCCCTTTGCACAAGCAAAGGGGTGGAGGCTTTTTTTAATTGGAATTTATAATAAGAGGAGGAATATATATATGACAAACATAAGAGACATTATTGATAAAAAAGTAGAAGAAAATTTAGACATATATCAAAATATTGCTTTAAGTATTCACGAAAATCCAGAAGTCAGCAACTATGAATTCTTTGCAAGCAAGACACTAGCAGACCAACTCACTAAAGATGGCTTTGAAGTAAAATTGGACGTAGCAGGACACCGCACAGGATTCGATGCTAGATACAAAAGCACTAAAGCGGGGCCTACGATAGTATTCTATGCTGAATATGACGCCCTTCCAGGCATCGGCCATGCATGTGGTCACAATCTACTTGGAGCCACTTCATCACTAGCAGCAGTGGGATTGAAATCAGTTATCGATGAAGTTGGTGGTGAGATTAGGGTCTATGGAACACCGGGAGAAGAAGGTGGGGAAAATGGAAGTGCCAAGGGGTCTTTTGTCCGTGAGGGATTCTTTGATGATGTAGATGTGGCCTTAGGCGCACATCCGGCCTATGAGCATGGGGTGACAGGCAAATCTTTGGCAAATGATCCTGTTGATGTAGAATTCTTTGGAAGATCATCCCATGCAGCTGGTGAACCAGAAAAGGGGATCAATGCTTTGGACGCTATTATTCAAGTATATAATGGATCCAATGCTTTGAGACAGCATTTGACTGATGATGTAAGGATTCATGGAGTAATCACCAATGGTGGTGAAGCGGCCAATGTTGTACCGGACTATGCTAGTGCTAGATTCTACCTGAGAGCTAAATCAAGACCAATATTAAATGATTTATATACTAAGTTTGAAAACATAGTGAAAGGTGCAGGACTACAAACTGGAGCAAGTTATAAGTTTGGCTTATTTCAAAATAGTGTAGATAATTTGGTACCCACTCCTTTATTTGATGAAGTATATGAAAAACACTTAAATAGGTATGGAGAGTATATGGCAAAAGACAAGGTTAAAAAGGGAAGTGGATCAACAGATGTTGGAAATATAAGCCAAGTAATTCCTACAATTCATCCAAATATAAAGATTTCAGATGAATATATCTCAGGCCATAGTATTGAGTTCAGGCAAGCATCAAAAAGTGACTTGGGACTAAAGTCTATAGCCTTGGGAGCTAAGGTTTTAGCCAATACAGCATTAGATATAATTTTAGATCCAGATTTACTCCATAGGATAAAAGAACAACACAAAGACAATGTAGAAAACCAAGATAGATAGGAGGGGTTAGATGATTCAACTAGTAGACGTTTCAAAGACTTTTACACTGGAAAAACTATCTGTTGATGCCGTCAAGGATGTTAATTTAACTATAGAGGATGGAGAAATATTTGGAGTTATTGGCTATAGTGGTGCAGGTAAATCTACCCTAGTAAGATGTATCAATCTTTTAGAAAGACCCACCAAGGGGCAGGTGTTGATAGATGGAGTTGATTTAGTTGGACTCAAAGAGAAAGACCTAAGAAAGTATCGTCAAAAGATAGGTATGATATTTCAACAGTTTAACCTACTTGCATCCAGAACTGTTTTTGATAATGTAGCCTTTCCACTAAAATATAGAGGAAAGGGAAAAGCAAAAATAAGGGAGAGAGTATTATACTTACTTGAATTAGTAGGAATAAGTGATAAGAAAGATGCCTACCCTTCACAATTATCAGGAGGGCAAAAACAAAGAGTTGCTATAGCAAGGGCACTTGCAACAGAACCAAGTATACTCTTGTGTGATGAAGCCACATCAGCTCTAGATCCACAAACTACAAAGTCTATATTGGATTTACTTAAAGAGGTCAATAAAAAACTAGGAATTACAATAGTCATAATAACACATGAAATGCAGGTTATAAAGGGGATCTGTGATCGTGTTGCAGTTATGGAGGATGGTAGAGTAGTGGAACTAGATGATGCTGTATCCGTATTTTCAAATCCACAAGCCCAGATTACAAAGGACTTCATTAATTCCACATCAAATCTCTCCAAAATAGATGAGCTGATTGATAGAAAATCAAGTGTCGTTGAATTGGAACCAGGCCAACGCTTATGGAGATTGGACTTTCTTGGCACTGATGCTACAAAAGAACCAATTATCGCTGAGATATCCACTAAGTTTAATATAAGCCCAAGTATCATATTTGCCAATGTAGATGTTATATCAGATACAGTACTTGGGTCCTTGATTGTACTTGTGAGTGTTTCAGCCCAGGATGAAATTAAGGTAATAGAATATCTTAAGGAAAGACAAATTAAAGTGGAGGTGATTAAGTATGCTTGAATTAATGGCTAAATATACGCCAAACTTACTAGATTATTGGCCAGAGTTTATAAAGAGTATTGGAGAGACATTGCAGATGCTTTCCATATCAGGGATTTTTTCTTTCGTATTAGGATTGTTTTTAGGTATTCTACTGGTTGTAACTAGAAAGGGGAATATACTTGAAAATCCACTTATATATAGGATAATAGATGGCTTTGTAAACTTATTTAGGTCTATTCCCTTTGTTATACTCATAACTGCACTAATACCTATAACTAAGCTTATTGTAGGAACTTTCATTGGAGTAAAAGGAGCTATATTTCCACTTATATTAGGATGTAGTCCATTTTTTATTAGGCAAGTGGATATGGCACTTTCAGATATAGATTCTGGTTTGATAGAAGCTGCCCAGTCCATGGGGCTTTCCCCAATGGGAATTATTTTTAGAGTTTATCTCAAGGAAAGCATACCAGCCTTGGCACGTTCAACCACTATTACTGCAGTTAGTCTATTGGGTCTTACAGCAATGGGAGGTGCAGTAGGTGGAGGTGGACTTGGGGCTTTCGTTATTAGATATGGGCACAACAGATTTTATCAGGATATAACTTACGTTTCAGTAATTGTAATACTAGTTATTGTTACGATTATTCAATTAATAGGAAATTATATAATAAAAAAAACTACACATTAAAAGGAGAGAAAAAAATGAAAAAGATAATTATATTAGCTTTACTAGTATCTATACTTTTAGTAGGATGTGGGACAGATAATAGTGGAAATCAGGAATCATCAGTAGTAAGGGTAGGATTGGTAGGTAGTGATTCTAAGCCTTGGACTCATGTAGCAGAAGTAGCAGCAAAGGAGGACATCGACATAGAGCTTGTATTCTTTGATTCTTATCCTATACCTAATGCTGCATTGAATTCAGGAGAAATAGAAATGAATTCATTTCAACATCATATATACTTAAACAAGGAAATAGAACAACACGGATATGATTTAAGTGTAATTGGAGAAACATACTTTGCACCTTTAGGTATTTATTCAAGAGAAATAGAAAGTATTGATGAATTAGAAGATGGAGCAAAGATAGTAATTCCTGATGATGTTACAAATGGAGGAAGGGCGCTACTCTTACTGCAAGCAAATGGATTAATTAGTGTTGACCCTGAAGCTGGGGAACTACCATCTTTAAAGGATATAGAAAATCCTAGAAATTTTGAAATCATTGAACTAGCTGCAGCCAATATTCCTGCTTCACTTCAAGAGGCACCATTGGCAGTTATCAACTCAGGAATAGCCACAGATGCCGGATTTATTCCAACTCAAGATGCCATAGTATTGGAAGGGAGTATAGTTGGAGAAAATCCTTATATAAACATAATAGTTGTTCGTACAGAAGACAAGGACAATGAAGTTTATAATAGAATTGTAGAGATATATCAAACTGATGAAACAAAAGCAGTTATAGAAGAAGACTCCAAAGGTTCTTTGATTCCAGTTTGGTAAATTAAGATAGAAAATGGCCAGGATGATATTATACCTCCAAAGTAGACAGTCTAATTAATTTAAAATTAGATTATCTATCTGGAGGTGTTTTTATGTATTTTTATCTAACTTCCTATATATATAGGATTTATTTGTTGACATTTGGGTAAAATTAGTTTAGCATTGAAGTATTGCTATAAAATTAGTTTAGTATTAAAGTGTTTTACGGAGGAGGGCGGTATGATGATAGAAAAGGACGTTGCTATGCAGTTTAAAGAGATCCATCAAAGGATTGCTCAGATAATGAAACAGAAGGTTTATGAGTATGGTATAAAATTTGGTCAGCTACATCTTATGATGTTAATAGATATGTATCCTGAATCAAGTCAGAAGGAAATAGCCAAGGAGATGAGGTTTACCCAAGGGGCTATGTCTACAATGGTTAAGCGGCTAATGGATATGAAGATGATAGAACAGATACCTTTAAAATCGGATATGAGATATAATAGATTAATTTTAACTGAAAAAGGCCAATCTATAATTGATGACTACAAGGAAGATTTGTATATAAAATATAGGGATATGTTTAAGGGCTTTTCAGAGGAAGAGCTTGAACAACTAAATAGATTTTCAACTAAAATCAGCAATAATCTAGATAGTATATATAAATCAAATAATGACAAAAATTTAGAAGAATAGGAGGACCGGTATGAAAAAATTGATACCATATATGAAGAAATATAAAACTTTTGCAATACTAAGTCCCATACTAATGGTTCTTGAGGTATTTGGTGATATTCTTATTCCATACCTAATGTCTCTAATAGTTGATATTGGTATTGCAAATAGGGATATTGATTATGTAGTAAGAATCGGACTTATTATGATCGGGGTTGCATTTGTGGCCATGTTATTTGGAGTTTCGAGCGCTTATTTTGGTGCAAAGGCGGGGTATGGATTTGCATCAGAGGTTAGATTAGAGACGTTTAAGAAGGTTCAAGGATTTTCATTTGCAAACTTAGATCAATTTACAGTTGCATCCCTTATAACAAGACTTACCAATGATTGCAATACCATGGGTCAAGTTACTATGATGAGTCTACGAATGGGTGTAAGGGCACCATTTATGATGATATTTGCCTTGATTATGGCTTTCACAATAAATTCATCCTTGGCTAGGATATTTATGATTACAATACCTATAACTGCAGGAATTGTAACAGTAGTTCTAGTTAAAGCCAGACCATTGTTCCTAAAATTGCAGAAAAGAGTTGATAGGGTCAATGCTATCATAAGAGAAAATTTAACTGCCATGGGAGTAGTTAAATCATTTAATAGACAGGAACATGAGGAAAGTAGATTTATGGAAAGAAATGATGCATTAAGAGATAAAGCCTTAAAGGCGATTTCCCTAATAGTATTCTTGATGCCAGTATTGAACCTTGTTATATACAGTACAATAATCGCTGTACTTTGGTTTGGCGGACAGCAGGTAGTTGCCGGTTCTATGGGTAGAGGTGAATTAATTTCCTTTATCACTTATATTACTCAAATTATGATGTCTTTGATGATGATTTCATTTTTCTTTATGCAATTATTGCGTGGAGTAGCTTCTAAGGATAGAATACTTGAAGTCTGGGATACTGATTCGGAGATTGAGGAAATTGGTGACCCTATAGAAGTAATAAAAGACGGGTCTATAAAGTTTGACAATGTAAGTTTTAGATACCCAGCTAGCAAAGATTGTATATTAAGAAATATTAATTTCGAGATAAATACAGGTGAGGTCATAGGCATAATTGGATCAACAGGATCATCCAAGTCATCATTGGTTCAATTGATACCAAGACTCTATGATACTACGGATGGAGCTGTATATGTTGGTGGAGTAGATGTTAGAGATTATGATATAGAAAAATTACGTGACAAAGTAGCATTTGTATTACAACAGAATACACTCTTCTCAGGTACAGTTCGAGAGAATATGCAGTGGGGTAATGAAGGTGCATCTGATGAAACAATCATTAAAGCCCTCAAACAAGCCCAAGCTTGGGAGTTTGTATCTAAATATGAAGACGGATTAGACCATATAGTAGAACAAGGCGGAAGTAACTTTTCTGGTGGTCAAAGACAAAGGCTTTCTATAGCAAGGGCTTTGATGAAGGATCCTAGGATAATTATCCTCGATGACTCAACTTCTGCTGTAGATATGACTACCGATGCAAAAATTCAGAATACATTTAAAGAAGAGCTTGGAGACGTAACTACTATAATAATTTCTCAAAGAATTTCATCAATTGTGCATGCGGATAGAATACTAGTAATGCATGAAGGGGAAATAGAATCCTCAGCTAGCCATGATGAATTAATGAATATATCACCTATTTATAGAGAAATCTATGAATCACAGGAGAAAGGGGTGATTAGAGAATGAAAAATCAAGGAAAAATGCGTCAAATACGTCCCAACAATCCTAAACAAACCTTAATGAGGTTATTTAGCTACTTTAAGTTCAATAAATCTCTATTCTTTATTGGTTTATTATTTATAATACTAGGTGCTCTAGCCCAAATAGGTGCCAATTCAATGTTAAGCCCTATTATTGATACATTAGTTGAAGACCAAGATAAAAGTTTATTTATAGGATATATTTTGGTAATGGTAGTATTAGTTATAGTTATAGCTATTGGACAATATATCGGTAATTTTTCAATGGCAAGATTAGCACAAAGAACTATTCACAAATTACGTGAAGATATGTTTTCCCACATGGAAAAATTACCAATACCCTTCTTTGATAGACATTCCCATGGTGAGCTTATGTCAACATTTACAAATGATGTAGATATGTTGAATCAATCACTGGAACAAAGTGTATCCCAGGTTATTATTTCAGTTGTAACAGTTGTAGGTACATTTATTATGATGTTATATATTAGTCCATTACTAACCATAATAGTTGTGGTCATGTTGGCAGTAATGCTTTTAGCCACAAGGTTCGTTGGAAAAAGGTCTGCTAAAAATTTCCGTAACCAACAAGCCCAACTAGCTAATATGAATGGATATATAGAAGAGATCATCTCAGGTCAAAAGGTAGTTAAGGTATTTAATTATGAAGGCCGTGCTATTAATGAATTCCAAGATAAAAATGAAGCTTTAAGAGTATCTTCTACCAAAGCATCAACCTTTGGTGTGATGCTGATGCCAATAATGGGAAATCTGGCCTATGTTCTATATGGACTTGTAGCTATGTTCGGTGCATTTTATGTAATACAGGGTAGTTTAAGTATAGGTAATATAGCAGCATTTCTACAGTTTACAAGGTCTATTTCAAGGCCAATTACAATGGTTTCTAATCAGTTGAATACGCTATTTGCAGCCTTAGCAGGTGCAGAGAGGATATTCAATATTATAGATGAAGAAGTTGAAATTGATGAAGGTGATGTAGAATTAATAGAGGATTGTACTGGAAAGAACAATCTTTGCTGGAGACTCCCTCTAGAAGATGGGAATTACCAAGATATACCCCTAGAAGGATATATTAGATTTGATGATATTGACTTTGGATATGAGCCAGGTCAAAGGATTTTGAAGAATGTTAATCTCTACGCAAAACCAGGGCAGAAGATTGCCTTTGTCGGCTCAACAGGAGCAGGTAAGACCACTATAACAAACCTGATAAATAGGTTTTATGAGATTGATGAGGGCACTATCTATTTTGATGGAATAGATATAAGGCGAATAAAAAAATATGACCTAAGAAATACCATGAGTATCGTACTTCAAGATGTACACTTATTTGAAGGGACAGTAGCTGATAATATAAGATACGGTAGACTGGATGCTACAGATGAAGAAGTAAAGGAAGCAGCAAAACTTGCAAATGCACATTACTTTATTAAGCATTTGCCAAATGGATATGATACTTTTCTTACAG
>CAZXWU010000044.1:8909-11189 GCA_964644495.1 uncultured Tissierella sp. | reverse complement strand
CAATCCTATAGAAGCAGACAAAGTACCTAGTACAGGGCCACCAACTATTATGGCTGCTAAATTAATAGCTGATCCCACAGATACTCCTACTTCATTATTAGGCAGCATAATCAAAAGGGTTTCTACTGCTATTGTAAGAAGTGACCAAAACAATATCATATCTATACTAGGAATATCATAATTATAAAATAGATAAACCAATATAAATATGGATAGTATAGAGAGTAAACCTATATACAAACTTGCCTTTCTGTCTAGTTTCAACTTTTTCACTCCTAATATATATTATAAGCCGGCCTACATCCTAGTTAATTACCATCTAACCCATGTATAATTTGCACCAGCAGATAAAACTAATGCTAGTAAGCTAAGTAATACCATGTAAGCTTTTTTCATCGAATATAGCCTCCTTTGTTGGATGCTATGCTGATTCGCTATTACAGCATGCTATATTCGCTTCGCTAAAAAGTTTAAGCCGGCTTTATAATCATTTTGAAATGCAACGGTTTAGTGCATCAAGAGTAGCTTTTATAACAGCTTTTTTATAATCATTTTCTATGAGACTTGAACCACAGAGACGCTTCTCCTTATCCTCCATGATAGATACTATAACCACCACTATGACTCCTTCTGAAGAGAGATTGATACTCTTTATATCTTCTAAGATAAACCTATCTTCAGTGTCTATAGCCTTCTCAACACTTTCAAGTACAGCATTTGCTAGCATTCTTTCAATATTTCTGCTTGTATTGACACCAGATAGTGTAGTCTCAAAAATATTGGCCCCATCACTTAGGCCTACCTTCACAGAAGCTTTTTTCCCACTATTTTCAAATGTTACCTTATCAATTTCCAGTCTAGATTCTTTTTTAACCAAATCATCACAAGGAAGTTCAGCAATACTAATCTTTTTATAGTCAAGATTTAAATCATATGTAGCAATCAAAATAGATTGGACATCTCGAGATATCTGTTTAGGAGACCTTGTCCCATTGGAGACTAAATGGATCTCCTTTATTTCTTCGTTTTCTATAACAAATCTACAGGATATGACAGACTCCAATTCTTCAATATTGTTTTCAATCAATTTATAATCCCTATTTAAAGTATCAGCAAGCAAACTAATCCCCCCGTATCCTTATCAAAATTATACATATTATTTATATAATATCACTTAATCCATAATATTACAATCGATTTCAAGCCTAAGCATGGTCTTGTTTCCTAATAGATTTAAGGCCAAAAACACTGCCCATCAATCCTATAATAAAAGAAAATACAATAATAAATAAAATGATTATCCATTGTAAATCATTAGCAGGAGCTAATGGAAAAAAAGGTAGAATATTGTTTATATTTGTGTAACCATACTTAATCAATAAGGCCCACATCAAAGAGGCGATAGATCCGCCTGCTATTGTCAAAAATATGCCTTCAATAAAAAATGGTATTTGAATAAAATAATCTGGTGCACCTAATAATCTCAAGGTATTTATTTCATCCCGATTATTATAGATTCCTTGTCTTATTATATGAGATACAATTACTACACTAGAGACACCCACAGCTATAAGGAGAAATAGGGCCAACATTTCAAGAATCCTTTTGATGCCCTGTAGCTTTTCAATTACTTGTCTATTATCCCTTATATAATCTATATCATCAATAGATTCTATATCATGAAGTATATTATCTAGGGCTTCAATCTCAATCTTTAGCTCAATAAATTGGCTAAAAGGATTTTCATCAAAATATCCTAATATTCTGGCCTCTTGTCCTAATATATCAACCATCCTATTATAAGATTCATCTTCACTCACTAGATTTGCCTGGTTTATACCATCTATATTTCCCACCTTAACCAATAAGTCATCTATGGAGCCCCTATGTAAATCTTCATCAAAATATATACTAATCTCTGTCTCTTGCTCAATAACTTGAACAATATCATTACTAATCCACCAACCTGCTACTATTAAAGATAATATAAATAATATAAGACCGATACTAAATATAGAAAATATATTGGATAATAAGTCGATCCTAAATATGGTCCTTGCTTCTTTTAGAAAATGTGGAGTGTTCTTGTATACATTCTTCAATGGAGACCACCTTCTAATTTGTAATCATCTATTTTACCCTTGTTTACATATAGGGTTCTTCCTTCCTCCAGCTCTTCGATTAGATGGGTTGCATGTGTGGTGATAACCACTGTAGTATCATCTTCCTTTAAAGAGGTCAGTAGTTTTAAGATATTGACAGCATTATCATAATCAAGAT
>CAZXWU010000044.1:0-8809 GCA_964644495.1 uncultured Tissierella sp. | reverse complement strand
TCCTTTAAAGAGGTCAGTAGTTTTAAGATATTGACAGCATTATCATAATCAAGATTTCCGGTTGGCTCATCTGCTATAATAAGTACCGGTTTTCTAGCTATGGCCCTTGCTATGGCTACTCTTTGACCCTGGCCCCATGAGAGGTTTTCGACTAGAGATGACTGTTTATCCATGAGCCCAACCTTTTCAAGGGCACCCTTGGCCCTGATATTGATTTCTTTTCTAGATAGACTTAAGAATCTCATGCCCAATATAACGTTATCTAAGGCACTTCTTCCACGAATTAATTTAAAATCCTGAAATACAGGCCCCATTTCTTGTCTAATCTTTCTAATTCCCTTGTCTTTCTTCTTTTCCATAGCCTGTTCCAATACAAACATGGAGCCACTTGTAGCAAATTCCATCCCCATGAACAACTTCAATAAAGATGTCTTTCCTGAACCACTTGGCCCGATAATATAGACAAGTTCACCTTTACTAATGTCTAAATCTATATTCTTTAAAGCAAGTGTCCCATCTGGGTAGACTAAAGAAACATCATCACATTTTATCATTATTAACTCCTCCACCTAGAACAGACTAATAGTAAGTTCCATATATTCATCAAATATTTCAATGTTTTTTATTGAACTTCCATCTAATATTCCTTCAAAATCAAAGAGTATACTATCTCCGATCAAATCCTTAACAGTCTTTTCCTCCAATACAAATTCATAGAATTTCACCTCTTCAATGGAAAATTCAATAGCATGGCCTTGGTAGTTTGAGAAAGAACCTACAAGTCTTGTATCATATTCATTGATTAACATTTCAATATTTTTGGATGTGAACTCAAATTCAATATATGGCAAATTCTCATCACCCCCAAGGATTTCATTGAATAGGTCTTCTCCTATTGTAAGCTTGATTCCTTGAAGACTTAACTTGGGATTTAACTCCTCTAGGGATATATTGCTGTCTACAATAATGTCTGGCAACTTTTCTTTAAGAAGTTCAAATAGATCCTCCAGCCTAAGCATCATCTCAGAAAGGTTGCCTAAATACATCTCAAAATATTCTCTATCGGCTTCAAGGGATCTTAGGTATGCTTCCTGTTCACTTGCAACTTGTTCTTTTTGATTCAATGTATCTTCCAATTGTCTCTGTCTTTCTTTTATCAGGCTTAGCTTTTCATCTAAGCTAACCTTTTCCTTTTCTAAGGAATCTCTTGTTTCCTCTATAGTATCAAGAAGGTCCCCTGTATTTCTAGACAAGTCCCTAATTATGTTAATTCTTCTCAAAAAGTCAGAAATGTTTTCAGAATCCAACAAAATTTCTAGATAGGAGGCTGGACCCATTCTTTGATAACTCTTAAGAACATCCTCCATTATAAGTAAGTTCTTATTATACTTTTCTTCTTGGACCTCTATCCTTGATTCCAAGTTAAAAGTCTCTTGCCTGAGGATCTCTACCTCTTTACTAATGGCAGTATAATCCCTTTCCAATCCCTCTATCTCTTGTAATAAAATAAAGAGGTCTTGAATTATGGTCTTTTCTTCTTCTGTAATACTGGTTAGTTTTTCTTCAAAATCCACTACTTCTTCTGCATTGGTCGATTGTGGAATATTAGAAAGCAATATAAGAAATACTAAAGTCATATTAAGAAATATATAAAATTTCCTCATTTAATCACCCTTAAAACTATTAATTATACTTATTCTAACATATAATCCATTTGATGTATTGGGTAATTAAAGACTTTAATAAAAAATATATTTTTTTATTATTTTTCATTGATTTATTAATATAAATAAGATATTCTTAATGAAACATTTAAATTACAAAGAGGGGGTATCAAATGAAAATAGCAATTGTAACTGATAAATCTAGAGAAAAATTTATCCCTTTAGAAGAAGCTCAGTTAGAAGATCTACAGAAAATGCAAACTGTTAAATCTATTAAAAAAATCTTATCCAAAGATCACGAATGTATTGACTTACAAGCAGATGACAAGATAATTAGTATCCTTAAAGATGAAAAAGTGGACTTAGTATTTAACCTATGTAATGGTATTCAAGGTAATAGTAAAATAGCTCAATTTCCAGCTTTTTTAGAATTTGCGAATATTCCTTATACAGGATCATCAATTGTTGGTCATTCCTTAGCCATAGATAAAATCCTTTCATCAACCATATTTAAATCAAACAATATACCAACTCCTGATTTTGTTTCAATTAACCATATTGACGATCTAGAAGAAGTCGATATGGACTTCCCAATTTTGGTAAAACCAAGTGATGAAGGATCAAGTCGTGGAATACACCAGGACAGTCTAGTATTTGATTTTGACCAGCTTAGGGTTAAAGTAAAAGAAACCCTAGAGACTTATAAACCACCTATTATGTTGAATAGATACATAGAAGGAAGAGAGTTTTCAGTAGGTATAATTGGAAATGGTGACGATATAACCATTCTTCCTATACAAGAAGTAGATATGTCAAACCTACCAGATAATCTACATAAATTCTACAGTTTCGAAGTCAAATCCTATTTTAAACCTGTAATGCAATATCACTTTCCCGGTAGAGTAACAGAAGAAGAAAGGCAAACAATGGAAAATGTCGCATTAAGAGCATATAAATCCCTGTCACTTAAGGATTATGCAAGGGTAGATCTTATCTTGAAGGATGGAATACCATATGTACTTGAGATAAACTCCTTGCCTGGACTTATGGAAAATAAGTCTTCCCTATATAGAATGGCAGAAGCAACTGATCTTAGCTATGAAGGATTGGTATATAAAATTGTAGATGTAGCTCGAAAGAGATACGGAATATAAAATATAAAAATGTCATCCCTACTTTAAGATTCGGGATGACATTTTTTATTTATATATCTATCTTATCTAATTCATTTAAATCATACTGGTCTATAAGTCTAATAAGGTTTAATGAATAATTAGGATCAGTAGCATATCCTGCTCTTCTAAGCGCCCAAGCTGCTTGAGTGCTATCATACATAGCATCTCTAACAGGCTGGTATCTAGGCCCTTCTAATAAAAATGCATTGTAGTCTACCCAGCTTTCAGCTATACTACTATAAGCTCTAAAGGTATCATCTACATTGTATCTAACTCCATTATATACTTCCCATGTTCTAATGATAACAGACCCTGCTGGTCCCTTACCCTTTATTCCAAATAGATTATATGATAATTGTCCAGTGTATTTATCTACACCAACGGATTGTCCCCAACCAGTTTCCCATATGGATTGAGCTGTTTGTATGGCTGCAGATAATCCTGTATCCAGGAATGATTCTCTGGCAAGCTCAGATGCTACACCAAGGAACTTATCCTTTTCTATAACGGCTTGTTTCTCAAAAATTTTATCTAAATAAACTCTAAATGGTATTTCTTCTGTTTTTATTGTCTTACCAGCCTCATATATGCCCTCTGCATAGATCTTCCAATATCCTGTATCATCCTTCTTAGGTGAATAAATAAAATCCTCACCACTAGCTTGAGTAAATACCTTCCTCTGCCCAGAATTGGTATTGGTCAATATATAATTAACACTAGATAAGTCTATATTACTATTTACTCTAATAGTTTTATCAGCAGATACAACTTCATTTGGACCTATACCCTCTAATAAAATAGCCGGTTTCCCTGGTAGATTAATCCTGACAGGTTCACTATCCATCACTCTAGACCCCATATATGTGACCCTAGCGAACACTTCTTTTTCTCCCTTATAGTCTACACCTGGAAACCATCTATAGCTGCCATATGGCAATGTGTGTATCACTTCTTCTTGTCCACTAGAAGTATCTCTTAAGATATATTGTGTTTCAGCTACATCAAAATTCCTAGCAGCCCCTAGAGTAACAGGCTTGTCTATTGTCATACCTGAAGACACTCCAGTCAATGATAATTTATGACTAGTGTTTATAGTAAAGTCAATAGCTTGGCTTTCATATGAATTATCATGATGATCAAAGGCTCTTACCTTGATTGAATAATTGCCATTGTGTCTAACTTCAGGGACCCAAGTATAGGATCCATATGGATCTTTTTCAACTGGTATAATAGTTGAGTCATTCCCTAAATTAGTAATCTCGTACTCAACATATTTAGCAACAAAGTTGACATCTGGGTTTACAGTCAATCTATCTTCTATAACTTGACCATTTTTTAGACCTTCTAATTCTACCCTTGGCTCAACTTTCATATTTACGGCCTTTGCATCTGCTGAGATAATGGTGCCATTATTATCATAAATAGCAGCCACTAGTACCTTATGTCCAATATCATCAACTCCTGGTAGCCATGTGTATTGTCCAGTAAAATCATTGCCTTGTGCAACTACCTTACCCTCTGCAGTCTCAGGATTAAGGAGCAGATATTTTATTAGTTTAGGATTACTTAATTGACCATCACCTAAGTCTACTTGAAGTAGGGTTTTCCCATTGATGGTTTGTCCATCTTTTACCGATAAGATATTCATAGGATAGAAGGGCTCTACAGAGGCAGGTATACTAGAATCTATAAGCACCCTTCTATTATTATTGTCCCAATCTATACTAATCCCAAATATACTACTAATAAGACGAATAGGTACAAAGGTACGTCCGTCTATAATTCTTGGCGCCACATCAGTGATTATGTGGTGGTTGCCATCTATCTCATAGGAGACAAGTTGGCTATCTATTCTTAAATCAACAGAAATATCTCCTTTACTTATGCTTACTGTTTCGACATGAGAATTTTTAGGCTCCCAATCAAACTCCGCACCCAACTCTTCGAGTACAAAGCGTATAGGTACTAAGGTCCTATCATTTTCTATTACAGGTTTAGGTTCTAAAGCTATTTCTTTTCCATCTACAAATAATTCTATAGGTGAAACTGCATAAGAAAAAGAACTAAAGGTTTGACTTAATAGTAAGACCACTATTAATAAGTAATATGTTATGTTTTTCATTAGCTTAAATTTTGCCATTCTCCCACTCCTTCTATAAGTAATTATATCACATAATTTAGAGACTACAAAAGGAAATGGTAGGAAAATTTATCTCTGATCTAGATGACCTTCTCTTATTACCTTGTACTCACCTGTATCTGTGTTTAGATCATAAATATTAAAGTTTGTCTTAATATCAAATCCATCATAATGGGATGCTAGGTTAACTGAAGCTGAACCTTCCTCACCACTTACAATTCTATGGAATACATATCTAGGCCAAACAACTAAGCCCCCACCTTCAAGGATCCTTTCCCCATTGTGTTCAATATAATCCGGTGTAACTACAAAACTCTCTACTTTACCATGTTCAGGGGTATATACCTCTATATATCTTTTACCTTGTAAAACCAATAGATTGTCGGCTTGATAAGTATGCATATACCATGGTTGTTTATATTCACCTATTGATCCTGGCGATATAGCTCCGTCTGTATGCAGAACCCTATCTATTGCATCAATCTTAGGTACCATATCCTTGATCATTATGTCAAACATAACTCCCTGTGTCCTTCTAAACTCCTTAAGCTTGATAACTTGATATAAGCCCTCTACTTCTTTGATAATATAATCTTTACTCATAATCCTACCCCTCCTAGGTTAATTTTTATTGTTTTGGTAACTACTCTTCTCATACCCAATTTATATGATAACATTCATTTTTTGATACACCTTTCACTATATGACGAGTAATATATTAGTACTATAGCGGGGAACTTGCGAATGCGACTAGGTGATTTAAGTATATACGACGAGTAATATATTAGTATTATAGCTGGCCCAGATTGTGCAATGTATATTTTTAATAATAGATGGAAAAATAAGTAAGTAAATGTTTACAAAATAGTTACAAAAATACCTTTATTTTGTTAGCATTTTAATGTATACTGTTATGGACAAGTATTATTCCATAAAGAGAGGAGTTTTATAGTGTTAAATAAAAAATTCTTTAGAAACACTGTAATGGCCTTTACATTAGCAGGTATGATGTACTTTGGGTCAACACCAACATATGCGCAATTAGGTGATCAAACACTAAACGAGGGAATGAGACACGAGGACATTCAAACTCTACAGGAGAATCTGGCAGAATTAGGTTTTTTTAATTATGATGGATTAACTACATATTATGGAGTTTATACTGTAGAAGCAGTTTCAAACTTTCAGAATTCTGTAGAATTAGAACCAAATGGTATATTTGATGCCAATACATATGAAGCCTTAATGAAAGCAATGGATCCAACATATGAAGTTAAAACAGAAGATAGCCAGAAATCAGAAGATGATGTTAAAGAAACAGAAGATGATGATCCTGATAAATATAAATTAGTCGTAAATGGAAGTCTAAAGCTTGGAAGCACAGGCTTAGATGTTAATGCCCTACAAGAGGTATTGAGAGCTCTTGGTTATTTAAAGATTGAAAACACAACTAACTACTTCGGTGAGCAAACTGAAGAAGCAGTAAAGATACTTCAAGAAAATCTTGGACTAGAGGTTGACGGTTCCGTTGGACCTGAAACTGTTGACTCTCTTAATAGACTTATGATTCGTAGAGGACTAAAAGTTTCTATGCCTAATAGAGCTAGCCTAGGCAGACATACAATAGGTCAAGAAATCATTGCAACTTCAAAAAAATATATTGGAGTAAGATATCGTGGCGGTGGCACTAGCCCAAATGGATTTGACTGTACTGGTTATACACAATTTGTATATAAACAGCACGGCATTAGTCTTCCACGTGATACGGCTTCACAGGCAAGAGTAGGTAGCCAATTAAGTAAGTCTGACTTGCAAGTTGGAGATTTAGTAATCTTTAAGAACACATATAGAAATGGTCCTAGTCACGCAGGTATTTATGTAGGCAATGGACAGTTTATCCACGCCAGCACCTCCAGAGGTGTAAGGGTTGATCATATGGATGATAATTATTGGGGTGGAAGATTTCATTCCGGCAGAAGAGTATTTTAAATTTAAACCACATCATATTGATGTGGTTTTTTATTTGCTTTTATAAATAATGTATAGCAAGCCCTATTAACATAACTATCAAACCAGCTAGACCCATAAAGATACAAAACTCATAACTTTGCATAAGTAAATCTATCTCTTTCATAGATGCATCCTCAATGCCAGCTGTAGATCTGATCCACATATAATTTCCACCCATACTTATCTTTCTGCCTCCTAGCACAGATAATGCTCCAATTGCCATAAGGATAACCCCTGCATATTCTAAAACGGTTACGAAATTCACATTAAATACAAATCTGCTTAGTATAAGCGATACCAGTAAGGTAAGTGCTACCACAATCATAACCTTTTTTAAGACACTAAAGATGGATTTAAAAACTGCCTTTAAGATTCTCTTTCCCTTTTTCACTATCCACTCCCCTTTTATATCTACTATTATATTTATATACTTTATTATTCATTATAAACCTAAAAATTAGAATATTATTTCTTTTAAAACAAAAAAATGGGCCTACAATTCTAGAGCTTGTAGACCCGGGTACTATGGATGATTATACAGGGGTGTTTTAATCATCCTTTTCAAATTCTAATACTCTGCCTGTATAGGCATCTATCTCGATTTCGTACTCAGATCCATTTGCTATGATTTCAATTTCATATTTTGGATCATCATCGTCATCATCATAATCATCTAATTCAAACTTTACGATTTTCCCATTCACTAGTCCTAATGCTATCCCCTTTGCTCTTTCATTACCGATTAACTGTTTAGCGCTTTTACTTGGAGCATCCTTATGGCTTGCTTCTTTTTCAAATTCTAGTACTCTACCTGTATAAGCATCTATTTCGATTTCATACTTATATCCATCACCAATAATCTTTATTTCATATTCTGGATTGTCATCCCCATCGTCGTCATAGTCATCCAATTTGAATTCAATAATCTCACCATTGGCTAATTCTAAAGCAATTTCTTTGGCTCTAGCTTCACCTATATATTTATCTAACATATTATCTTCATTACTCTTATCAGCATTGTATTTTGGATTGCTTGATACAGTCTTGATTACTCTATTAAATAAACTTTGTGCTGATATGCCATTTAACTCAGCATAAGCTACAAGTTCTCTCAAAGACATATCAACAAACTGGTCATACTCTAACTCCTTGTCCAATTCACTAATTCTCTTTGCTACTATTTCATTACTAGATTGGTTTTCAACATCTTCTTTTGAAATTGATTGGTTCACAATGGTCGCTTCTATTTGCTTGTTTTCTAAATATGCAACTATAGCTTCATTTAAATTGTTAACTGTCTCACTGTCTACACTGTCATCTTCAACTGTTATCATAACTAAATTATCTTTACCTCCAGATATATAGCCTGTTAACACCATCAAATCTGCCAAATCTTCAACAGTAGTTTTTAGGTCTTTTCTACCTAATTTGTATTCTTTTAACATTTTTCTTGCGTCATCATTTAATGGATTGACCTCTACCACCCTATCCAGTCTATTTGATACTATTTCTATACTTGGATTTACATCCATTCTTAAGGCATAGGATGGTTCAGTGAGTTTAAATCCACCATATACTAAGGCTGCCAATAGAACAACCACTATCATACTTATAAATCTTTTATTCTTATTCATTTTACTTCCTCCTTATTGTCTATACTCAGATAACTCGCTAGGTGATGATTTTATTGCATAAACTTACAATATTTTAATATTTTTCTAGTCATCATCGTCATCGTCATCATCATCATCATCGTCATCATCATCATAATCATCGTCATCATCATCGTCATCATCATCATAATCATCGTCATCATCATC
>CAZXWU010000043.1:0-11786 GCA_964644495.1 uncultured Tissierella sp. | reverse complement strand
AAGAAGAATTACAAAGTATTAGGGCAGGAAGAGCTAATCCATCATTGCTAGATAGGATTAATGTGGATTATTATGGACAGATGACTCCATTGAAACAAGTGGGAAGTGTTTCTGCTCCAGAACCTAGGTTATTGGTTATTCAACCCTGGGATGTAAACTTGATTGCGGATATTGAAAAAGCAATTCTTAGATCTGATTTAGGCTTAAACCCTTCTAATGATGGTAAGCTTATAAGGCTTCAAATTCCTCAATTGACAGAAGAGAGAAGAAAAGACCTAACAAAAGTTGTAAAAAAGAATGGGGAAAATTGCAAAGTAGCTATTAGAAACATTAGAAGAGATGGCATAGATCAGATAAAAAAGATGGAAAAGAGCAAGGAACTAACAGAAGATGAAAAGGTACTTGCAGAGGAAAGTATGCAAAAGATAACAGATAAGTATACTGATGAAGTAGATCTTGTGACTAAGAATAAGGAAGAAGAGTTGTTGGAAATATAATAAAACCCCTTCTTATAAGAAGGGGTTTTAATTCTGGGGGAAATGAGATGGATTCCAAATATTTAGAAGATATAGATTTAAATAGATTGCCTAATCATATAGCTATAATAATGGATGGAAATGGTAGATGGGCAAAAAGAAGATTTTTACCTAGAAATGCAGGGCATAGAGAAGGAATGGAAAGAGTAATAGAAATTGTAGAAGCAAGTCAAAACATTGGTATCAAACACTTAACCTTATTTGCTTTTTCTACTGAAAATTGGAAAAGGCCAGAAGAAGAAATTAGTGGACTTATGAAGATTTTAATACTTTACATAAAGAATGAATTAGATAAGCTACATAAAAATAATGTGAAACTTAAAATTTTAGGAGATATTCTAAAATTACATAAAACACCTAGGGAAGAAGTAATAAGAGCTATAGAAAAGACAAAAGATAATGATGGGATGACTTTAAATATAGCATTAAACTATGGTGGCAGAGATGATATTATAAATGGAATTAAAAAGATGTTAAAAGACCTACAATTGGGTAAAATTAATATAGACCAGGTTGATGATAAACTGTTTTCTGATTATCTATATACAAAAGGGCAACCAGACCCTGATTTATTAATTAGACCAAGCGGTGAGCTTAGGATTAGTAATTTTTTATTATATCAGATAGCCTATACTGAATTCTGGTTTTCTGATATTTTATGGCCAGATTTTAAAGAAGACCAATTGTATGGGGCGATTATAGATTATCAAAAAAGAAATAGAAGGTTTGGGGGAGTTTAGGTGAAAGACTTAGGAACTAGGATTCTAACCGGAGTAGTTGGTTTACTACTATTGATATTTATCGTCTATAAGGGTAACTTATACCTGTCCTTATCAATTTGCATTATTTCAATAATAGCTCTATATGAATTTTACAGGGCTCTTAATAATATTAATATAAAACCTATTAACTATATTGGATATTTAGGTGCTATAGGGATCTTCCTAACCAATATCTTTTATAATATTTCAATAGGTTTAGTTTTGTATTTTATTACAGCTTTAGTCTTGATAAACCTTTTAGCCAGGAAGAGGACCAGTATAATCGATGTAGCTGGGACTTTATTGGGGGTATTATATATTCCTTTTTTCCTTTTCTATATTTATAAATTAGATGGAACACTATACATATGGCTCATATTTTTAATTGCATTTGGAACCGATACTTTTGCATATGTTGCTGGAAATCTATTTGGTAAAAATAAACTAGCTCCAAATATAAGTCCTAATAAGACCATAGAAGGTTCACTGGGAGGTATATTAGGTAGTTTGGTTATTACATTGATATTCGGCTATTTTACAGGTATAGACTCCTTATGGAAACTTATGATACTATCGATTTTAGCATCCATAATTTCACAAGTAGGGGATTTAGTTGCATCTAGGATAAAAAGATTGGCAAAGATTAAGGATTATGGTTTTATCATGCCAGGTCATGGAGGCATATTAGATCGATTTGATAGTATTATATTTTGTGGTCCATTAATATATTATTATGTAATGTATATTCTAATTTAGTTAAATAGGTGGTGTTTTTATGCAAACAGCAGTAGCAGCGATATTTGTATTTTTGTTAGTAATCTTGTTACATGAATTGGGACACTTCACAGTAGCAAAATTAGTAGGGATAAAGGTAAATGAATTTGCCATAGGAATGGGTCCTAAGCTATTACAAAAAAGAAAAGGTGAGACTCAATATACTTTAAGAGCCTTACCTATTGGTGGCTATGTAAAAATGGAAGGTGAAGACGAAGAATCTAGAGACCCTAGATCTTTTAATAGCGTTTCACCCCTTGCTAGAATTGCAGTAGTAGCTGCTGGAGCAATAATGAACTTTGTTTTAGCAATTATTGTATTATCAATAGTTTCCTTTGCAATGGGAGATCTTGATAAGCCAACTAATACTATAGGTCAGATAATTCCAGATACTCCTGCTGAATACGGAGGAGTAATGGAAGGTGATGAGTTCGTTTCTATAAATAATATTCCAATAAGTACTTGGGATGACTTATCTAATGCAATAGGCTCTTCTAGTCCAAATGAAGAATTAGAAATTGTAATTATCAGAGATAGCCAAGAAGAGGTTCTATACATTCAACCAGCTCTT
This sequence comes from uncultured Tissierella sp., assembly GCA_964644495.1. Taxonomy (GTDB): domain Bacteria; phylum Bacillota; class Clostridia; order Tissierellales; family Tissierellaceae; genus JAAYTL01. The sequence continues at coordinate 9,144 of CAZXWU010000043.1, read as the reverse complement.
GAAGAGGATAGAGTAATGCTTGGAATTGTTCCTGAATATGAGAGATCAATTATGGGAGGAATAAAAGGTGGTTTCCAAATGACAGCTACCTTTATAGGGCTTATGTTTGATTTTATAAAGATGATATTTACAGGTGGAGTTTCAATAAATGATTTGGCTGGTCCTGTAGGGGTTATCAATGAAATAGGCAACGCTGCAAAAATGGGTATAGTTAATCTATTGATGCTATTGGGATTTATAAGTGTTAACTTAGGATTCTTTAACCTCTTGCCTATACCAGCTTTGGATGGTTCTAGATTAGTATTCTTGCTTATAGAATTAGTTAGAGGTAAACCAGTAAATCCAGAAAAAGAAAACTTTATTCACTTTGTAGGCTTGATATTGTTATTGGGCTTAATGCTTGTAGTGACTTACAAGGATATAATAAGGATAAACATATTTGGTTAAGACTTAATATTTAACTACAAGGTCTTCAAGGGTTTAAATATTATATTATTCTAAAATTTATTTAATTAAAATCTTGCGACTTGCAAACTATCTAGCTTTAGATTGTGCAAGTCGTTTTAGGGATATATTCTCTTTATATTTCTAAGAGCTAAAGTATTTACTATAAATGTTCGCGTATTTTGAGATTCTTAGTAATAATAGATAAAAGGTGATTATAATGGATAGAAAAAGTACTAGGATTATAAAAGTTGGAGATAGGTTGATTGGTGGGGACAACCCTATTACAGTTCAATCAATGACCAATACTATCACGTCAGATATCAATGGGACTGTAGCACAAATAAAAAGACTGGAAGATGCAGGTTGCGATATTATAAGAGTGGCAATCTCTGATTTCCATGATGCTAAAGCAATTACTGAAATAAAAAAGAAGATCAATATCCCTATCATAGCAGATATACAGTATGATTATAAATTGGCACTAGAATCTATAAGATATGGTATAGATGGTCTGAGAATTAACCCAGGTAATATAGGAAATCGGAATAAGGTTAAGGAAATAGTGAATTCATGTAAAGAAAACAATATTTCCATTAGAATAGGTGTAAATTCTGGCTCAATAAAGAAGGAATTCATAGAGAAGTTTTCTGGTGTAAATGAAGACTCGATGGTTTATAGTGCACTTGAACAAATTAAGTTATTAGAGGATTTAGATTTTTATGATATAAAGATATCACTAAAAGCTAGCAATGTACCCTTAACTATTAAATCATATGAGAAGATGAGTCAAGTATGTAACTATCCTCTCCATCTAGGGGTAACAGAAGCAGGACCAGGTATGAGAGGTACAGTCAAATCTTCTGTAGGAATAGGTTCTTTACTTGCCAAGGGTATAGGAGATACCATCCGTATATCCTTGACAGGTGACCCAGTTGAGGAAGTTAAAGTAGGACGTGAGATACTTAAATCTCTATACTTGCTAAAGGAAGGGATTGAATTGATATCCTGTCCTACTTGTGGTAGGACAAAAATTAATCTAATTGATATAGTTCAAGAAGCTGAGAAAAGACTTGAAGGTATAAACAAACATATTAAAGTTGCTATAATGGGGTGTCCAGTAAATGGTCCTGGTGAAGCAAGAGAGGCTGATATCGGCATAGCAGGTGGAAATGGTGAAGGCCTAATCTTTATTAAAGGTAAAATAGTAAGAAAAGTTAAAGAAGAAGACCTTCTTGATGAATTAATCAAGGAGATAGAAAAACTATAAAATGAATATCCCAAAGTGGATAGGGGGTATATTCCTGTATGCAAAAAATTAGTATAAGTGAATTAATAAAAGACGATAAATTTAATAATTTAAAAGAGCTTAATCTTTCTATTTATAGAGTACTAGTAATTAAAGAGGAAATGACACTTAAATTCTTTCTAGAGACTGGAAATATCTTGAATCAGAAATCTGTCAATGATTTATCTCAACTGATGACCATAAGTTTCCCTGCTTTTAAAATAGAGATAGATATAAAATACCATATAGATATTAAATCAAAAGAAATTGTTCAACTTTATATGAATTCAATAAAAGAATTCATCAATGTCAAAATACCCTCAAGTATATCATGGATTGAGGGTTTAAAATTCAATATATATGATAATATTCTAGAATTGATACTACCAAATCCTCTTGCTATGCACTCTTTAGATAGAAATGGTTACAAAGATGACATAATCAATAAGGTTAGATCAGAAATAGCTTTAAAAGTTGACTTTAAATGTGAAGAAGAAATAATAGATGGTGAATCTTTTCTAGAAGAAAAATTGAATGAAGAAAAATCTATCTCACAAAAAGCTTTACAAAATTCTAATAAGGCAAAGTCAAATAATCCTAAAATCCCTAGCAATAAAAACTTTGTATTTGGAAGGGCTATTAAAGCTGATCCTGTTAAAATTAATACAGTAGACCTACAAAGTGGATATGCTACAATTAGCGGTGAGATATTTCAAATGGAAACTAGAGACATAAGAGGTAATAGAACCCTTATCAGTTTTTATATTTCTGATAGATCTGATTCTATACTAGTTAAATCATTTTTATCTAAGGATAAAGCTGATGAGTTTTTAGCAAGGATAAATATTGGGGATTATGTACTCTTAGAAGGTGATGTGATCTACGATACTTTTGTAAAGACTACTGCAATTATGCTTAAATCTCTAACTAAGATAAAAAAAGAAGTAAGGATGGATACTAGTAAAGAAAAGAGAATTGAATTGCACCTTCACTCCAAAATGAGCTCAATGGATGGAGTTGCTAATGTAAAAGATCTTGTGGAGCGCGCTCATCAATGGGGACATGAAGCTATTGCTATAACTGACCACGGAGTTGTACAAGGATTCCCTGAAGCTATGTATGCAGGTGAGAGATTAGGTATAAAAATTATTTACGGTGTAGAAGGATATTTGGTCAATGATAAGAAAGGGATAGTTTCAAGTTACAATCCTGATTTACATTATGATGAATTTGTTGTTTTTGATATTGAAACCACAGGCTTATCTGCAATAAATGATGCTATAACAGAGATTGGTGCTATTAAGATAAAAGATGGACAAGTAATAGATACTTTTAGTCAGTTAGTGAACCCAGAGAGAAAAATACCAGAATTTATCACTAATCTTACAGGAATCACAAATGAAATGGTCAAAGATAAACCTACTATTGATAAGGTAATGTTAGATTTTAATGATTTTATCAAGGGTTCAGTATTAGTTGCTCATAATGCAACATTTGATGTAGGTTTTATAAGACAAAATTTTAAACTTGTTAATCTTGGTCTATATAATCCTGTTTTAGATACTTTAGAATTGGCCAGGGCAGTATTTCCAGATCTAAAAAACCATAAACTAGATACTTTAGCAAAATATTTGGATGTTAATTTAGATAATCATCATAGGGCAGTTGATGATGCCAAGGCAACAAAGGATATTCTTTTAAGCATATTGGATATGTTAGAATCAAGAGGTGTTAATAATTTTGATGATATAAATAGATTAAATTCTAATAAGGATATAAAAAAAGATGAAGTATTTCATGTAATTATATTAGCAAAGAATCTAATAGGATTAAAGAATTTATACAAAATAATATCAAAGTCTCATCTACAATACTTCCATAGAAGACCAAGAATACCTAAGTCTCTTATTGAAGAGCATAGAGAAGGATTAATAATTGGAAGTGCTTGTGAGGCTGGAGAACTATATAAAGCAATATTAAAAGGCAAAAGTTATACTGAAATTAGAAGTATAGTAAAGTTCTATGATTATCTAGAAATTCAGCCTCTTGGGAATAATATGCACTTAGTTCGTAATGGCATAGTTAAAGATAGCAAACAATTGGAAGAAATCAATGAAAATATATATGATTTAGGCAAAAAATATAAGAAGCCAGTGGTAGCTACAGGGGATGTACATTTTTTAGATCCGGAAGATGAGGTATATCGTAGAATTCTCATGGTCGGACAAGGTTTTCAAGACGCTGATAATCAACCACCTCTACACTTTATGACTACCAATGAGATGCTTAATGAATTCAATTATTTAGGTAAAGACAAGGCAAGAGAAGTTGTAATATTAAATCCAAATCTTGTTAATAATATGATAGAATCTATAAAACCTATACCTGATGGAACTTATCCACCTATCATTGAAGGTTCTGAAGAGGAATTAAGAAAGATAACATATGATAAATCATATGAAATATATGGAAATCCCTTACCTGAAATAGTTGAAAAACGACTTGAGAGGGAGCTTAATTCTATAATCGGCAATGGTTATGCTGTCATGTATATAATTGCACAGAAGTTGGTTTGGAAATCGATAGAAGATGGATACCTAGTTGGATCAAGAGGATCTGTAGGTTCATCATTTGCAGCGACTATGGCTGGTATAACAGAGGTCAATCCTCTAAAGCCACATTATGTATGCCCAGCCTGCAAAAATAGTGAATTCTTTGAAGACGGTTCAATATCATCTGGCTCTGACTTACCAGACAAATTATGTCCTATATGTGAAACTCAGTATATAAAAGATGGTCAGGATATACCCTTTGAGGTCTTCTTAGGATTTGAAGGTGATAAAGAGCCTGATATAGATCTGAACTTTGCGGGGGAATATCAGAGTAGGGCTCATAAATACACTGAGGAACTATTTGGTGAAGGCTATGTTTATAGGGCAGGCACCATTGGTACTATTGCAGATAAGACGGCCTATGGTTTCGTGAAAAAGTACCATGAACATAAAGGAATAGACGTTAATCCTGCTGAAATCAATAGATTGGTTCAAGGATGTACTGGAGTAAGGAGATCTTCAGGCCAGCATCCAGGCGGTGTTATGATAGTACCTGAATATAAGGATATACATGATTTTTCTCCGATCCAGTATCCTGCTGATGACAAAAAATCAGGAGTCATTACAACTCACTTTGATTACAATGCAATTAGTGGGAATATCTTAAAGTTAGATATATTGGGCCATGATGTTCCTACAATAATAAAAATGTTAGAAGATATTACTGGAATTAATCCCCAAACTGTAGCTTTGGACGACAAAGATACTATGAAACTATTTTCTTCCACTGAACCTCTAGGTGTTAGTGAAAAAGAAATCTCCTGTAAGGTAGGGACACTAGGCATACCGGAATTTGGCACCAGGTTTGTTCGACAGATGTTAGTAGAGACACAACCGAAGACTTTTTCTGATTTGGTTAGAATAAGTGGCCTATCTCATGGTACAGATGTATGGATAAACAATGCACAAGATCTAGTAAAGAATAAACAAGCAACCATATCTGAGGTTATATCAACTAGAGAAGATATTATGCTTTATTTGATTAATGCTGGCTTGGATAATAAGAAGTCCTTCTTTATAATGGAAAAGGTTAGAAGGGGCAAAGGCCTAAGTGAAGAAGATGAAAGGGAAATGAAAGCCTTGGATTTACCTCCTTGGTATATCGATTCTTGTAATAAAATTAAATATATGTTTCCTAAAGCCCACGCGGTTGCTTATGTTATGATGTCTTTCAGAATCGCTTACTTCAAGGTTTTTCATCCAGAAGCATTCTATGCAACATACTTTACTACAAAAGCTGCTGATTTTGATGCACAGTTGATATTGCAGGGAAGTCAAGTTGTTAACGAAAAGATCAGAGAATTAGAGTCTTTGGGTAATGACTCTACTGCAAAAGAACGAAATACCTTGAATGTTTTTGAGGTTGTAAGGGAGATGTATGCTAGAGGCTATAATTTTCAAAGCGTTGATCTATATAAATCGCATAGCGACAAGTTCCTGATGGGGGAAAATGGGATTTTACCACCCTTGAAAGGTTTAGATGGAGTTGGAGAAAATGCAGCCAGGAGAATTGTAGAGGAAAGAGAAATATCTAATTTCATATCTGTAGAAGATATGATTGAAAGAACTAAAGTTACAAAAACCGTAATTGAAGCTTTAACTAATCATGGATGTCTTGATGAGATGCCTGAAAGCAATCAATTAAGCCTATTTAGTATTTGATTTTATTGAATTCACATGTTATAATAGGTGTGACAATATTGAGAGGTTTTAGCTGAAAGAGTGGGGTTATCCCACTCTTGATTTTTTATCTTAGATGTGTATTAATTGTGGAGGTGATTTACATGAGTAATGGCCAAAAAAAGAACAGAAAGACCAATAAAAGAGAAATTCTTAAGATTGTAAGTCAAATTTCAGAAACAATAGCCAATGACTTAGATTTCGACCTTGTTGATGTAGAATATATAAAAGAGTTTGGTTCTAATTTTTTAAAAATATACATTGATAAAGTTGATGGTGTATCAACTGATGATTGCCAGAGTATGAGTGAAAAACTTAGTCAGATATTAGATGAAAAAGATCCAATCCAAGAATCATATTATCTTGAAGTTTCATCTCCAGGGCTAGATAGACCACTTAAAACAGATAAAGACTTAAAAAGAAACATAAACAAAGACGTAGAGATTAAACTTTATAAAGCATTGGAAAACAAAAAAAATTATGAAGGCATTTTGCTTGATTTCAATGAAAATGAGATAGCAATTAAGGATAGTCCAGGCAATATTGTAAGTCTACCAAGGGAACTTATCTCAATTGTACGTTTAGCAATTAAATTTTAGGAGGTTATTAGATGAGTGAAGATTTTATTCAAGCCCTTCATGAGATTGAAAAAGAAAAAGGGATTTCTAAAGATATTATATTTGAAGCTCTAGAATCTGCTTTAATATCTAGCTATAAGAAGAACTTTGGCTCTGCTCAAAATGTTAAAGTAGAGATTGATGAACGAACAGGGGAAACTAAGGTTTATGCCTTAAAAGATGTAGTTGAAGAAGTAACAAATGAATATTTAGAAATTGATCTTGAAGATGCAAAAGCGATAGACGAAAAATATTCCTATGGAGATGCTGTATCCATTGAGATCACACCAAGGGATTTTGGTAGGATAGCCGCACAAACAGCAAAACAAGTTGTTATTCAAAGAATAAAAGATGCAGAAAGAGATGTTATCTATGATGAGTTCATAAATAGAGAGAATGAGATCATTACTGGTATGATTCAGAGGATATCTAAAAACAATGTATTCATTGATTTAGGAAAAACTGAAGGAATTCTACCTCCAGCTGAGCAAATAGATGGAGAAGAATACGGTCAATCTGACAGATTAAAACTTCTGATACTGGAAGTAAAGAAAACAACTAAAGGACCTCAAGTTACCTTGTCAAGGTCTCATCCAGGTTTAGTAAAAAGATTGTTTGAACTAGAAGTACCTGAGATAAATAATGGAATAGTTGAAATATATTCTGTTTCAAGGGAAGCTGGTTCTAGAACTAAAATTGCTGTCTATTCTAAAGATCCTGATATTGACCCCCTAGGGGCCTGTGTTGGCTTTAAAGGAAGTAGAGTAAAGGCAATCGTAGACGAACTAAATGGAGAGAAAATTGACATAGTTATATGGAGCAAGGACATAGGTGAATTCATAGGCAATAGCCTAAGTCCATCAAAAGTTATTAAAGTAGAAGTTGATGAAAATGAAAAGTCCGCTTTAGTAGTAGTACCAGATTATCAATTATCTCTAGCCATAGGAAAAGAAGGGCAAAATGCAAGATTAGCAGCAAAACTCACTAATTGGAGAATAGACATAAAATCTGAGTCTCAATATAAAGAAGAAAACAATTGAGGTGATTGATATGAAAAAGAAAAAAGTTCCTGTTCGAAAATGTATAATTTGTGGTGAAGCTAAAGCAAAGAAGGAATTATTAAGGGTAGTAAAGACATCAGAAGGTGAAGTAAAGGTAGATTTAACTGGGAAAATTAATGGTAGGGGTGCTTATATCTGTCCTACAATTAAATGTCTGGAATTAGCAATTAAATCAAAAAAGATTTCCAGAAGTCTTGAAGTTGAAATAACTGATTCAGTATATCAAGAACTTAAAGAGGTAGTTGGGAATCTTAATCAGGAGGAAAACACCTTGAAATAATATAGGAGGTGCATTATATGACAAAGATTAGAGTATATGAATTAGCAAAAGAACTAAATATGACTAGTAAAGACTTAATTGAAAAGATAGAGGAATTAGATATTAAAATAAATAGTCATATGAGTTCTATTGATAAAGAAGAAGCAGCATTAATCAAGGAGTTGTTTGTGGGAGATAAAGAAGATCTTTCAGAGGACACCGAGGATGATGTGGAAGAAAAACATACAAAAGAAAAGAAGGAGCATAAAACTCCGAAAAAGACAAAAGATAGTGATAAGCATAATAATATAAAAGGTGACAGAGTATCTTCACAGAAGGAAGTTACTAATACGTCAAAGAAAGATGGTCTCAATATAGAAATTGGTCAAAGTATTATCGTAAAGGAATTAGCAGACAAATTAGAAGTCAATGTTTCACAGGTCATAAAAAAACTGATAGCACTAGGGATAATGGCTAGTCAAAATCAAGAAATTGATGGCGATACTGCTACTATTATAGCAGAAGAATTTGGTGCAGATGTTACATTAATAGAAGCAGAAGCAGCAGAAGAAGAAATAGAAGAGGATATAGCAGAAGAATTCCAATTAGACTTAGAGGATAAGGAGGAAGACTTAGTATCTAGACCTCCGGTTGTTACTGTTATGGGTCACGTTGACCATGGTAAGACTTCTTTATTGGATGCAATCAGACAAACACATGTTACAACAGGTGAAGCAGGTGGGATCACACAACATATAGGTGCATATACAGTAAAAGTTAATGAAAAGAAAGTAGTATTCTTAGATACTCCTGGTCATGAGGCTTTTACATCCATGAGAGCTAGAGGAGCAAGTGTTACTGATATTGCTATTTTAGTAGTTGCAGCTGACGATGGTGTAATGCCACAGACTATTGAGGCTATAAATCATGCTAAAGCAGCCAATGTACCAATAATTGTTGCTATTAATAAAATAGATAAGCCAGACTCAAATCTTGATAGGATCAAGCAAGAATTAGTAGAGAATGAATTATTGCCTGAAGACTGGGGTGGAGACACTATAACAGTTCCAGTATCAGCCAAGAATAAAGAAAATATTGATGAATTATTGGATATGGTTCTACTTGTTGCTGAAATGCAAGAATTAAAGGCTAATCCAAATAGAAATGCCGTGGGTACTATAAT